>NZ_JBSVWS010000204.1:0-9130 GCF_054071155.1 Pseudomonas sp. SDO5532_S415
TAGTGTGGGGTTTCCCCATGTGAGAGTAGGTCATCGTCAAGATTAAATTCCGAAATCCCTATCTGCGTATGCAGGTAGGGGTTTTGTTTTGTCCGCAGGAAAGTGGCGCGAAAAAAGGGACAGCTTGAGGGCCATCCCTGGTCCCGCAGCATCCATCAATGAAACTTCGGCAGCACGTGTTCTGCGATCTCCTCAATAATCTCCGCGACCGGTCGTTCGCTGCGTCGCACATGCAGGCCGACATGTTGTACGCCTGCCTCACGCAAGGCCAGCAGTTCATCGATCAATGCCAGACGTCCACAGCTGCCACCGAAGCGAACACGACGCATCGGTGCGTGGGGATTGGCTGCCAGATCCAGATGAACAAAGCTGATGTAGGGTTTATTGCCACCAACTTCACGCCACAGTCCTACTCGCCGACGGTGCTCATCCGGCGTACCGGGGTAAGCGAGCCAACCGTCCATGTGTTGGCCAATCCACGCTGGCGATTGCTGACCAAGACCCGCCACCAGTAACGGAGCTGACTGTTCGCGTTCTGGAAGCAGACGCGCACCTTCGGGCAAACGGTCAACGCCCTGGCTGCGCAGCAATTCCACGGTATCGCGGAAGATTTCGCCACGCTGATCGTAATCCACGCCAAACAACGGATATTCCATCGGGCGGTCACCGCTGGCCACGCCTAGCAGCAGGCGTCCATCACTCAATTCATCGACACTGCTGGCTGACTTGAGTGTCAACCAGGGTTGCCGCAGCGGGAGTACAACCGCTGCGGTACCGAGCATGATGTTATCGGTAATGCCGGCCAGGTAACCCAGGTAAGAAAAGGTTTCGAACACCTGTGCAGCATCGCCGAAGTGGGGGTCGTAAACCGGCACGTCGCGAACCCACAGCGCGCGAAACCCGGACCGATCGGCCAGCCGGGCCATGGCGGCGTGCTGTTTCAGGTCCGGCACACCAAAAGGGCGGTCCTCGGTAATCCGTCGCCGCTGACCATCGCTGGACCAATCATTATCCAGGGGCAGTTCCAGTCCGATGGAAAAATCGTTAGACCCGAGTAACCGTTGAAAGCGTGGATGCATGTAAAGACTCCAAAAAAAACCAATGACATGTACCCAGTATCAACAGCAGCATCAGCAAGAAAAACGCATGAATGGGAATATCAATCTTGAGTGAAACGCACGAGTCCGCCGCCAAGATGAAAAACTCTTCACCCTTTCACGACCGCGATTGGTGGAATCGAACCAAAGTGAACAAGCGGTATTTGATATGGTGCAGCTCGTTTTTTAAGGACTGATTTGACGCCCATGGATCGGCACGTCTTTTTCAAAGAGTTGCTCTGGAAATGCCCGAACCGATACCGATCAAGGACCACGAAAAAGAGACGCGCCTGGTCAACAAAAGGCTGATGGCCTGTGCCTTGTTCGTCGTCGCCATCACCTGTGCGCTGGTGGTGCGCATGTACGTCCTGCAGGTGGTCGAATTCGACTATCACTCCACGATTTCCGAAAACAACCGCGTTCACGTCCTGCCGATCACTCCCACCCGCGGCTTGATCTATGACCGCAATGGTGTGGTTCTCGCGGACAATCAGCCAAGCTACAACCTGACCATCACCCGCGAACGCACTTCGGATGTGAAAGAAGAGCTGGACGAGGTCGTCAACTTATTGCACCTGCCGCCTGAGGATCGAGCGCTGTTCGACAAGGCCATGAAGCAGGCACGGCATCCGTTTGTGCCGGTGACGCTGTTCTACGAGCTGACTGAAGAACAGATTGCGGTGCTGGCGGTCAACGAGTTCAGGTTGCCGGGCATCGATGTCGAGCCGCAGTTCGTGCGCCACTATCCGTTGGGCGAGCACTTTGCTCATTCGATCGGCTACGTTGGACGCATCAACGAAAAAGAATCCAAGGCCCTGGATTCGGTCGAGTACCGCGGCACTCAATCCATCGGCAAGACCGGGATCGAGAAATTCTACGAGTCGCAGCTGCACGGCCATGTCGGTTACGAGGAAGTCGAAACCAACGCCCAGGGGCGCGTGCTGCGAGTGCTCAAGCATACCGATCCGATTCCTGGCAAAAACATCGTACTGAGCCTCGACGTCAGGCTTCAGCAAGCCGCCGAGCAGGCCCTGGGCGATCGTCGTGGCTCGGTGGTCGCGCTCGATCCGTCGACCGGCGAAGTGTTGGCGATGGTCAGCAAACCGAGCTTCGACCCGAATCTGTTCGTCACCGGCATCAGCTTCAAGGAATACGCGGCACTGCACGATTCGATCGACCGGCCGCTGTTTAACCGTGTGCTGCGCGGCCTTTATGCGCCCGGTTCGACCATCAAGCCAGAAGTGGCGATTGCCGGTCTCGACGCCGGCGTTGTCACACCACAGACCCGGGTGTTCGATCCGGGCTATTACCAACTCCCGGATTTTGATCACAAGTATCGCAACTGGAACCACAGCGGTGACGGTTGGGTGGACATGGACGCGGCGATCATGCGTTCCAACGACACCTACTTCTATGACCTGGCCCACAAATTGGGGATCGATCGCCTGCACGACTACATGGCGATGTTTGGTCTGGGTGAGAAAGTCTCCCTGGACATGTACGAAGAGTCGCCAGGTCTGATGCCATCCCAGGCCTGGAAGCGCGCCACACGCCGTCAGGCATGGTTCCCGGGTGAGACGGTGATCCTTGGCATCGGCCAGGGCTACATGCAGGTCACGCCGCTGCAACTGGCCCAGGCCACCGCACTGATCGCCAACAAAGGTGTGTGGAACCGTCCGCATCTGGCCCGGACCGTGGATGGTGTCGCACCGGTGGACGAGCATCCGATGCCGAACATTCTGCTCAAGGATCCGCGCGACTGGGAGCAGGTCAACCACGGCATGCAGATGGTGATGCACGATGCCCGCGGGATTGCCCGGGCGGCAGCGGCGGGGGCGCAATACCGTATTGCCGGCAAGAGCGGTACCGCGCAAGTGGTGGCGATCAAGCAGGGCGAGCGTTACAACCGCGAGAAGACCCGCGAGCGCAACCGCGATAATGCCTTGTTTGTCGGTTTCGCCCCGGCCGAACACCCGAAGATCGTGATCTCGGTGATGATCGAGAATGGCGAAGCCGGCGGACGCGTTGCAGGTCCCGTGGTGCGGCAGATCATGGACGCCTGGTTACTCGATCAGGACGGGCACTTGAAGCCGCAATACGCAGCCCCAGGCAAGCCGGGCGATCCTCACGTCTAAACCTTCGAGGCTTCGCGAGCAGGCTCGCTCCCACAGGTCCTGCGTTGACCATAAATTCATGGTTCAACCCGGCCCACTGTGGGAGCGAGCCTGCTCGCGAACAACGAGTACGCGGTCCATCTGCCGGAACACAAGCGCCGTAAGGCACTTGCCATAGCCCTGACGTTAACGTAAAGATTGCGGCAGGGCGCCGATGTTTGAAGGCGCAGGGCGGACGACCCGGAGCGCTTGATGACGCTAATAAAAACAAACTCCCCCAAACTTCCCCGCGAAGCCCGGCTGGCCCGGGAGAAGCTGCATCTGGAAGGCGAAGTGCCGGATGGTGTCCTGCGGGCGGAAATCGATGCCTCGTGGCGACGCAGCCTCAGCCATGGTGTGCATTTCAATGCCAAGCATGAACTGGCGCTGGAATCGAGTGCCAGCCTGGACGTACTGCTGTCGAGCAATCGCCTGCTGATCGACGCCGCGTTGCCCGCCATCGACTACCTGGCCGAACGCCAGGGCAAGGAAGGCTTGATCATCCTCGCCAACTCCGACGCCACCATCCTTGCCGTCGAAGGTCGTGCCGACCGTCTCAAGGGCAGCGGCCTGCAAGACATTACCCTGGGTGCCTGCTGGAGCGAAGCCGCCCGCGGCACCAACGCCCTCGGCACCGCGTTGGTGGAAGCCCGGCCGACCCTGATCGATTGCGGCGAACATTACCTGGATCGCCTCAGTGATTTTTCCTGCACCTCGGTACCGATCCATTGCCCGCAAGGTGACATCCTCGGCGTACTCGATTTGACCCGCGAAGGCCCGTTGGGCCGTGCCCACGACAGCACGGCGCTGTTGGCCATGGCGGTCAGTCAGATCGAAAGCCGGGTCTTCAACGCCAGTTACCCGGACGAAATCGTCCTCGCCTTCCATAGCCGTCGCCAGTACCTCGAATCCCCCTGGCAGGGCCTGCTGGCCGTAAGCCTCGGCGGACAGATCCTCGCTGTCAGTGCCCAGGCCTGCCAGTTGCTGCATGCCGAGCGTTCAGCGCTGGTCGGTCGGCGCTGCGAAGAGTTTCTCGGTGTCGATGGCCTGCAATTGTTGGCTCGACTGCATCAGGGCGGCGCCGGCAGTTTGCAGACCGCCAAGGGCGAATTTTTCTACAAAACCCTGCGCGCGCCGCAACGTTCGATCAACGTCAGCAGCCCACCGCGGACCCCGGCAAAAACCACCAAGGCACAACCGGACCTCGACTCCCTGGCGGGTAGCAACGCCCGTTATGCCCGTGCCCTGCGCATGGCCCGCCAAGGCCTGGCCAACCAGTTACCGGTATTGCTGCTGGGCGAAACCGGTACCGGCAAGGAAGTCATCGCCCGTGCCCTGCACATGGCCGGCAGTCGCTGCGATAAACCCTTCGTCGCAGTGAACTGCGCGGCCATCCCCGAAGGTCTGATCGAGTCCGAACTGTTCGGCTACCGCGAAGGCGCGTTCACCGGCTCGCGCCGGGGCGGCATGGTCGGTCGCTTGCAACAGGCCCACGGCGGGACGCTGTTTCTCGATGAAATCGGCGACATGCCGTTGGCCCTGCAAGCACGGCTGCTGCGGGTGTTGCAGGACCGCAAGGTCGCACCACTGGGCGCCGGCGAAGAACAGGACATCGACGTCGCCCTGATCTGCGCCACCCACCGCGACCTCAAGCGCCTGGTGGAAGAAAAACACTTCCGCGAAGACCTGTTCTACCGGGTCAACGGCATCAGCGTGATGCTCCCGGCCCTGCGCGAGCGCGAAGATTTCGGTGCGCTGGTCAGCCGTCTGCTGGCCCGCCTCGACGCACCGACGGTGGTGCTTCATGACGACTTGAGCTGTCTGCTCGGCAACTACCATTGGCCGGGCAACATCCGCCAGTTGGAGATGGTCTTGCGCACCGCCCTGGCCATGCGCGAACCGGGGGAAACCGTCCTGACGCTCGATCACTTGCCTGACAGCATGCTTGACGAGTTGACCGCGACTGAACGTCCCCAGGCCGGCAGCATCCGTGAAAACGAACTGGAGATGATCCGCCAGTCCCTGGACACGCATCAGGGTAATGTCTCGGCCGCCGCCGACGCCCTGGGCATCAGCCGCGCGACCCTGTATCGCAAGCTCAAACAGTTGCGTTCGTGATGCAGCGCCTGATCGTTCGGCTGATCGACAGCCAGAACCCCGAAGCCCTGCAAGCGGCGTTGCGCTGGCTCTACAGCTTTGTGCGGCCCCATCGGCTGGCGATTGCCGGGCTGCTGGGGCTGTCGGTTTGTGCGTCAGCCCTGGTGCTGGTGCAGCCGTGGCTGACTAAGTTGTTGATCGACGATGGCCTGCTGGCACGCGACTTTTCGATGCTGGTGCTGATCGCCGGATTGATGATCGTCGCCGGGCTGTTGGGCACAGTACTGTCGGGGATTAATCGCTACCTGCACACACGGTTGTCCGGGCGCATGCTGTTTGCCCTGCGCGATGACCTCTATCGGCATTTGCAGACCCTGTCGCCGAGCTTCTATAGCCAGCGGCGCATCGGCGATCTGATGTCGCGTCTCGATGGCGATGTGGCGGAAATCCAGCGCTTTGCCGTGGATTCGCTGTTCTCGGCGGTGTCCAGCGTGATTGGCCTGGTGGTGGCCGTGGCGATGTTGCTGACCTTGTCCTGGAAACTGTCGCTGCTGGCGTTGGTGCTGATTCCCCTCGACGTGCTCTGGTTGCGCTGGATGCGACGCAAGGTCGAGCGCGATGTGCGGCAGTTGCGCGAACGCTCGGCGGACATGTCGTCGTTCATGGTCGAGACGCTGCCGGTGATGAAGTTCATCCAGTCCGCCGGCCAGCAACAGCGCGAAGCGCGGCGCCTGGAAACCTTGGGGCAAGGCTATATGAGCCAGTTGCTGCGCCTGCAAGTCACCGAGTTTTTCACCCAGGCCGTGCCGGGCACCTTGACCTCGCTGTCCCGGGCCTGTGCGTTTCTGATCGGCGGCTATTGGGTGGTGCAGGGCACCTGGCAACTGGGTGCGCTGATTGCGTTTTCCACTTACCTGGGCATGGCCGTGGGGCCG
Organism: Pseudomonas sp. SDO5532_S415; assembly: GCF_054071155.1. NCBI lineage: Bacteria > Pseudomonadati > Pseudomonadota > Gammaproteobacteria > Pseudomonadales > Pseudomonadaceae > Pseudomonas > Pseudomonas sp. SDO5532_S415. Next base: position 6,283 of record NZ_JBSVWS010000204.1, read on the forward strand.
GTGCAGAGTCTGCTTGGGCTCTATGTGGCTGTTCAGCGCATGACCGTCAGCCTCGGTCGGGTGATGGAGTTGCGCGGTGAAGAACCCACCGTACTCACACCCGCCGCGCCGAAGCCGATGCCGGGCTCGGGTGAGCTGCGTTTCGACGATGTGCACTTCAGCCATCCCGGTCGCTCGACCACCCTGCGCGGTATCGAGGCACGCATTCCCTACGGATTGAAAGTCGCCTTGAGCGGCGGCTCCGGCGTCGGCAAATCGACTTTGATCGACCTGCTGCAACGCCATCACGACCCGCAGTCAGGGCGGGTGCTGCTGGGCGAAGTGGATGTGCGGGAGCTGGACCTGTTCCAGTTGCGTCGGCGCATCGCCGTGGTCAGTCAGGACATCGTGTTGTTTCGCGGCAGCCTCGCCGACAACCTGGCCTATGCGATGCCGGACGCCAGCCGCGAAGCGATTGCCGAAGTGGCGCGGCTGGCGCAGCTCGACAGCTTGATCGCTTCGTTGCCCGAAGGCCTCGACAGCCCGTTGGGCGAGCGCGGCCAGCAGTTGTCCGGCGGGCAAAAACAACGCATCGCCATTGCCCGCGCGCTGTTGCAGGACCCGTTGATTCTGGTGCTCGACGAAGCCACCTCGGCGGTGGATGAAGCCACCGAGCGAGAAGTGATCGAGGCCATCGACCGCCTGTTTGCCGGGCGCACGCGCATCCTGATCAGCCATCGCCCCTCGACCCTGGCCGATGCCGACCTGCGATTTGAGTTGCTCGACGGTGTATTGATTTCGAAAACGGTGCTGCATGAAGCCTGAGCTGTATGAAAAACCTGGGCTACGCATTGGAGTGGTGGACAGCGGCCACTCGGCGGCGCAGCGGGTGCAGGTGATCGGCGGACGTCGCTTTTCCCTGGTGGAGGACGGTCTGGCCGAAAGCGACTTGCGCGATGATCCACTGGGTCACGGCAGCGCGGTGATCGAAGCCATCGGCCGGCGCGCGCCGTCGGCGCTGTTTTGCGTGGCCCAGGTATTTGACCAGCGTGGCGTCACCAGCGCCTTGCAGATCGCCACGGCGATCGACTGGCTGGTGGCGCAGAATGTGCGCTTGATCAATTTGAGTCTCGGTTTACGGCAGGATCGCAGCTTGTTGCGGGCTGCCTGCGCGGCGGCGGTGGCGCGCGGCGTGTTGCTGTGCGCATCCAGCCCGGCGCAGGGCGAAGGGGTGTTCCCGGCGAATTATCCACAGGTGCTGCGGGTCACCGGCGACGCGCGCTGTGCCGAACTCGAATGGTCATGGCTCAACAGTGCCCAGGCGGATTTCGCTGCATGCGTGCACGGTACCTATCCCGGGCAGTCCGGCGCCAGTCTCGGTTGCGCGGCATTGAGCGGGCATATTGCGGCGTTTCTGGTGGAGCAACCCGAGGCGAGCAACGAGCAGGTCATCGAGTATTTGCGACATAACGCCCGTTATCGCGGCCCTGAACGGCGCTTCTTGCCATGACGTCGATTGTGATTCTGGGCGCCGGGCCGGCGGGCGCAGCGGTCGCCCTGGGGCTGCGGCGACTGGGGTATGCAGTAACGCTGGTCAGCGAGTGGCGCCGCTTTGCTGCGCTGGAGGGCGTTTCCCTGCGGGTGCTGGAGGCGTTGCGCGGCGCCGGGTTGCATCACGCATTATCGGAAGCCGCGTTACCGTCGCAACGCCAGGTCAACTGGAACGCTCAGCAACATGCGCAGAACGTCGAATTTCTGCTGGATCGTCCGACCTTCGATCGCGGCCTGCGCGAGGATTTGCGCCTTGCCGGCGTTGAACTGGTCGAAGGCCGGGTGTTGTCGGTCCAGTCAGCCGCGAGCGGCCATCGAATCGATATCGACGGGCGCCAGGCGCTGGCCGCGGACTTTCTGGTGGAAGCCCGTGGACGTCAGGCACCCGCTCTCGGCAAAGGCCTGCGCGGACCGGAGACGGTCAGCCTGCTCAATCGCTGGCAAGGCGCACCGGGCAACACCGCCAGCGCCGTGGAAAGTCTGGAAGACGGCTGGGCATGGATGGCGCGACGGGCTGATGGTCAGTGCTATTGGCAATGGACGGTGGACGTGTCCAGTGCCGGGTTGCCGGGCAAGGCGCAGCTGCTCGACTACTGTCGGCAACGGCGTCAGGACTCGGCGGTGGCCCGGGCATTTTTCGGCGACGAACCCGAGGCTGATTTACGGCTGCACGCCCGCAGCAGTACGGCGATTCTGAGTCCGCAGGTATGCGGTGATAACTGGATTCGAGTTGGCGATGCAGCGATGGCGGTGGACCCGCTGTCGGGCAATGGCATCTTTCAATCCCTGTCCTCGGCGTTGCAGGCGCCGGCGGTGATCAACACCCTGTTGTGCAAACCCGAACGAGCGGCACTGGCCCGGCGTTTTCATCAGCAACGGGTGGAGCAGTTGTTCCTGCGGTTCGCAAGGATTGGCCGGGATTTTTACGCCGATGAAGCGCGCTGGCCCGATCAGCCGTTCTGGCAGGTGCGACGGCGATGGCCGGATGCAGAAATTGCCCATGCCGAGGCGGATTTCAATGCTTTACGGATCGAGCGAGCGCCGGTGCTGCGTGACGGGTTTGTCGATGAGGCCGAGGTGGTGATCACGGCGGATCAGCCGTTGGGGATCTGGCATGTGCAGGGGGTTGAGTTGGCGCCGTTGGTGCGGCGGTTGATGTGCCGTGAGTCGGCGGAGCAGGTGTTGGCGGGGTTGACGGTGGAGCAGGGGAGGATGGTTCGCAGTTGGTTGTTGGCTCAAGGTTTCAAACCCTGAGGCTTGTATTGGCAGGTCTGGCCTCTTCGCGAGCAGGCTCGCTCCCACATGGGAATACGTTCCT
>NZ_JBSVWS010000205.1:0-9073 GCF_054071155.1 Pseudomonas sp. SDO5532_S415
GATCTTCGGTGTTCGGAAAGTTTGTGTCTGGAGCAGATCCAATGTGGGAGCGAGCCTGCTCGCGAAGAGGCCGGATCATTCACCACAAACCTAAAGCCCACCCTCACTCAACAACCGATACCCCACCCCTGCCTCCGTCACGATAAACCGTGGTCGCGTCGGATCATCCGCCAGTTTCTGCCGCAAATGCCCGACCACGATCCGCAGGTAATGGCTGTCTTCGGTGTGGGTCGGTCCCCAGATGTCCTTGAGCAGTTGCTGCTGGGTGATGACCCGTCCCGGATGGCGCGCCAGTTGCGCCAGCACGGCGTATTCCTTGCGGGTCAGGGCGACTTCGCTGCCGTCGAGCAGCACTCGGCGATACGCCAGGTCCACCGTCAGCGGGCCGAAGCTCAGCGCGGCTTGCTGGGCTTCGCCCACCGGTGCCTGTCGCAACAGCGCGCGTATCCGCGCCAGGAATTCCTGGATACCGAAGGGTTTGGTCACGTAGTCATTGGCGCCACCGTCCAGCGCTTCAACCTTCTGCCCTTCGCCGGCACGCACCGAGAGCACCAGCACCGGCGCCACCGACCACTCGCGAAACTCACGCAACACCTGTTGGCCGTCCATGTCCGGTAAACCGAGGTCGAGTACCAGCAGGTCCGGTTTGTTCAGCGCGGCTTGGGCCAGTCCTTCATTACCGGTGCCCGCCTCCAGCACTTTGTAGCCTTGAGAAACGAGGCTGATGCGCAGGAATTTGCGGATCTGCGGTTCGTCGTCGATGACCAAAATGGTCGCGGTCTGGCTCATGGATTCACATCAATCTGAAGAGGTGGAAAAGAGTAGCGCAAGCACCATCAGGCTTCACCTTCGACACTTAATTTTCAAAGGCCGGCTGAGCCTGCAGGGGCAGGTGCAAGGTGATGCAGGTGCCGCGTCCTTCGATACCGTCGGCGACGCTGATCCGCCCGCCGTGGGCACCGACCATGCCCTGACAGATCGCCAGCCCCAGCCCGGTGCCTTGCCCGCCACGATCGCCGCGGGCGGCGGTGTAGAACATGTCGAAAATCTTCTCCCGCTCCGCTTCCGGGATCCCGGGGCCTTCGTCACTCACCGAGAAAAACAGCTCGCTGTCGTCAGCCCCGGCGCTCAATTGCAAACGACCGTGGGCCGGCGAGAAACGCGCGGCGTTTTCCAGCACATTGATCAACGCCTGTTCGATCAGTGCGGCGTGGACGTACAGCAACGGCAACTCCGCCGGTACCTCGACATTCACCTGCAACGACGCCAGCACCGTACGCAGGCGATTGAGCGCGCTGCCAACAATGTCTGCCGGTGATACCCAATCCCGCGACAGTTTCAGCGCGCCGTGACCGAGGCGGGTCATGTCCAGCAGATTCTGGATGTAGCGGTCGAGGCGTTCGGCTTCATCACGGGTGCCTTCGAGCAGCTCGCGGCGATCCTCCAGCGGGATCGCCTCGCCAAGGGCCAGCAGGCTGTCGATGCTGCCGCGCATGGAGGTCAACGGTGTGCGCAAGTCGTGGGACACCGAGGCCAGCAAGGCACTGCGCAGTTGCTCGGTTTCACCGTGCAGCCGCGCCGCTTCCAGGTCGTCGGCCAATTGCGCGCGGGCCAGCGCCTGTGCCAGTGGCTGGCTCAACGCTGTCAACAAACGCCGACGCTGGCCGCTCAAGGTCTGGCCCTCTTTCGCGCACACCCCGAGCAACGCCAGCGGCCCCTCTTCCACCGACAACGGCCACCACCACCAACGGCCGAACGGCAAGGTGCCGGTGCCCGCGCCCGCCGGTTGATCGTGCTGCCAGGCCCAATCGGCGGCTGCGCGCTCGGCTTCGGTGAATTCCAGCGGGCCACCGGTTTCGACTTTCCAGCCACTCTGGCCGTCACGATTGAGCAGGCACAGTTGCAGATCGCTCCAGCCCTCGAGGTGATGAGCGGCGGCATTGATCACAGCCTGACGGTCAGTGGCGGCGGTGAGTTTGCGCGACAGGTCGAGCAGTTCGGTCGTTTCCTCCTGGGTGTCGCGCAAGGCCTGCAGCTGGCGCCGCTGTCGTGCCGCGAGGTTGCCGGTGAGGGCCGCCATCAGCAGGAAGAACAGCAAGGTCAGCACGTCTTCTTCGCGCTGGATGTGAAAGGAAAAATTCGGCGGAATGAACAGGAAGTCGTAAGTCAGAAACGACAACACGGCACAGGCCAGCGCCGGGCCGAGGCTGCTACGCACCGCCACCAGCAACACGGCGGCGAGGAACACCAGGGAAATATTCGGCAGCGGCAAGACACTCGCCACCGCCCAGGCCAGGGCACTGGCGAGCACGGTCGCGATCAGCGCCAGCGCGTAGTCGAACCACACCAGCGAATGAACCGGACGTAGTCGTGGCTGATCCTGTTCGATATCGCTGTCGATGACGTTGATTTCCAGCCCGCGTGCATGGCGCAACAAACGCGCCGCCAAACCACCACCGAACAGTCGACGGCGCAATCGCTGGCGGGACTGTCCGACCAGCACCAGGCTGGCGCGACGCTCGGCGGCGTGCTGGATCAGGGTCTTGGCCACCTCGCCGGCCCGCAGCAACACCACTTCGCCGCCCAGGCGTTCGGCCAGTTGCTGGGCACTTTGCAGGCGCAGGCGCGATTGCTCGTCACGCACACTGCCAGTGTCCACATGCACCAGGCTCCACGGCAGATGCCGGCGCTGGGCGACGCGGCTGGCGTGGCGCACCAGACGCTCGGCCTGGGCATCGCCATCGATGCCGACCAGCAAGCGCCCGCGCACGGCGGGCGCCGCCTGACCGAGCTGACGATACCCCTGGGCCAGATCGTTATCGACCTGAGCCGCGGCGGTTTGCATCGCCAGTTCACGCAACGCGGTGAGGTTGGTCTGGGAAAAGTACGCATCGATGGCCGCCCGCGCCTGCTCCGGCACATAGACCTTGCCGTCACGCAGACGCTCAAGCAACTCGCGTGGGGGCAAGTCGATCAACAGCAGTTCGTAGGCTTCTTGAAGCACCCAGTCCGGCAGCGTTTCGCGGATCTGCACGCCGGTGATGCCACGCACCTGATCGTTGAGACTCTCCAGATGCTGGACATTGACCGTGGTGTACACATCGATGCCGGCGGCGAGCAGTTCCTGAATATCTTGCCAACGTTTGGCGTGACGACTGCCCGGGGCATTGGTGTGGGCCAGTTCGTCCACCAATACCAGTTTCGGTTTGGCAGCGAGCAAGCCGTCGAGGTCCATTTCTTCGAGCATCACGCCACGGTATTCCGAGCGCACCAGCGGTTGCTGCGGCAAGCCGCCGAGCAGCGCTTCGGTCTCGGCGCGGCCATGGGTCTCGACCACACCGGCAATGAGCTTCACGCCTTGACGCAGTTGAGTGTGGGCCGCTTGCAGCATGGCGTAGGTCTTGCCGACCCCGGGCGCGGCACCGAGAAAAACCTTGAGCCGGCCACGACCGTCGCGGGGCAGGTTGGCTAACAGCGCGTCGGCGCGGCCGGAGTCGCTCATGTTCGGGATTCTCTTATTTCAGATGTTCATGTAGTGGCTGTTCTGCCGTCTTCGCGAGCAGGCTCGCTCCCACATGGGAATGCGTACCCCTGCTCGCGAATGGCCGCACCGCCGCTCTACAACTTTTCCAGCGCCCTGTTCAGCGCCAACACATTCACCACCGGCGGCCCCACCAGCGGCTGTTCGATGTGCGCGTCCAGCAGGTTTTGCAGGGTCGCGACCGGCAGGTTGCGCGCCGCGGCGACACGCGCCAGTTGATAGGCAATCGCGGCCGGTGGCAAGTGTGGATCGAGGCCGCTGCCGGAGGTGGTGACCATCGCCAGCGGCACCGGCCCCTGACCGGGCACCAACAGTTTGTTGGCGTCGTCGATCACCCGAGTGGCCAGGGCCGGGTTGCTCGGCGACAGGTTGCTGGCACCGCTCGACACAGTGGCAAATGCACCGGCCGATGGCCGTGGGTGGAACCAGGCGTCACCGACGAAATCCTGGGCAATCAGCGAAGAACCGCGGACCTTGCCGTCGGCATCGCGGACCAGGCTGCCATTGGCCTGATCGGGGAACGCAACCTGCGCCACGCCGGTGACCACCAAGGGGTAGGCAACGCCGGTGATCAGGGTCATCAGGACCAGCAGGCTCAGGGCTGGGCGTATCATTGTGGACATTTAAAAATCCTCGAATTCAATGAACAAATACGGCGTTCAGTCAGATGCATCGTGTCGTGTTCTTCGCGAGCAGGCTCGCTCCCACAGGGCAATGCGTTGCTTTTTGTGGGAGCGAGCCTGCTCGCGAAGGCGGTGTGTCTGGCACACCGCTCACGGGTCAAACCAGATGCAACGCCGTCAACAGCATGTCGATGGCCTTGATACCCACGAACGGCACCAGAATCCCGCCCAGTCCATAGATCAGCAAGTTGCGGCGCAGCAATGCCGCCGCGCTCGCCGCCTGCACCCGCACACCGCGCAATGCCAGCGGAATCAGCACGACAATGATCAAGGCGTTGAACACGATCGCCGAGAGAATCGCGCTCTGCGGGCTGCTCAGGTGCATGATGTTCAGCACGCCGAGTTGCGGGTAGATCGCGGCAAACAGCGCCGGCAGGATCGCGAAGTACTTGGCCACGTCGTTGGCGATGGAAAACGTCGTCAACGCGCCGCGGGTCACCAGCAACTCCTTGCCGATCTGCACCACATCCAGCAGCTTGGTCGGATCGCTGTCGAGGTCGACCATGTTGGCCGCCTCGCGTGCCGCCTGGGTGCCGTCGTTCATCGCCATGCCGACATCGGCCTGGGCCAGGGCCGGGGCATCGTTGGCGCCGTCACCGCACATGGCGACCAGGCGACCGTCGTTTTGCTCGTGACGAATGCGCGCCAGTTTTTTCTCCGGCGTGGCTTCGGCCAGCACGTCATCCACACCCGCTTCAGCGGCGATCGCCGCAGCGGTCAGCGGGTTGTCGCCGGTCACCATGACCGTGCGGATCCCCAGTTTGCGCAACTCGGCAAAACGTTCGCGGATGCCGGGCTTGACCACGTCCTTGAGGTGGATCGCGCCCAGCAGTTTGCCGTCGGCGCAGACCAGCAACGGCGTACCGCCACTCTGGGCAATCCTGTCGATTTCCCGAGACAGCGGCGCGGCCAGATCGGCGCGTTTGAGACCGACGAAGGCCAGCAGCGAATCCACGGCCCCCTTGCGATAGACACGACCCTGATAGTCGACACCCGACAGCCGGGTTTCGGCACTGAACGGCACGGCAGTCAGCAACTCAGCGGCCGGCTCAGGCTGCGGTTGAGTGCCACGCAGGTATTCGACGATGGATTTACCTTCCGCCGTGTCATCGGCCAGCGAGGCAAACAAGGCGCCCTCGGCCAGTTCCCGGGCCGTCACCCCTGGAGCCGGAACCACGGCGGTGCAACGACGGTTGCCGAAGGTGATGGTGCCGGTCTTGTCCAGCAGCAGGACATGCACGTCCCCCGCCGCTTCCACGGCGCGACCGGACTTGGCAATCACATTCAGGCGAACCAGACGATCCATCCCGGCGATACCGATGGCGGACAACAGGCCGCCGATGGTGGTCGGGATCAGCGTGACCAATAACGCCACCAGGAACACCAGCGGCAGGCTGCCGTTGGCGAAGTGCGCGAACGGTTGAAGGGTCACGACCACCAGCAGGAAGATCAGGGTCAGGCCGATCAACAGGATGTCGAGCGCCACTTCGTTCGGGGTTTTCTGCCGCTTGGCGCCTTCGACCAGGGCGATCATGCGGTCCAGTGTCGACTCACCGGGGTTGGCGGTGATCTTCACCAGCAGCCAGTCAGACACCAGCCGGGTATTGCCGGTAACGGCCGAACGGTCGCCGCCGGACTCGCGGATCACCGGTGCCGATTCACCGGTGATCGCCGCTTCGTTGACCGCGGCGATGCCTTCGATCACTTCACCGTCACCGGGGATCATCTCCCCGGCTTCGACGCGCACTACATCGCCCTTGCGCAGGCTGGTGGCGGGCACCACCTGGAAGGTGCCGTTGCTGGTTTTGCGGCGAGCGCTCAAGCCTTCACTGCCCGCCTTGAGGCTATCGGCGCGGGCCTTGCCGCGGCCTTCGGCCAGGGCTTCGGCGAAGTTGGCGAACAGCACGGTGAACCACAGCCACACCGCGATCTGCGCGGCGACGAAGGTGGGTACCGCCGTGTCCGGGACGAAGCACAGAACGGTGGTCAGGATCGCCGTCAGTTCGACCACCAGCATCACCGGTGCGCGTTGCAATTGCCGAGGGTCGAGCTTGACGAAAGCTTGCAACAACGCTGGGCGCCAGAGGGCCGAGATCGCGGTTTTCGGTTGTTCCGGTGCCTTCGCGGCAACCGGTTTTACTACGGGCATATTCATCAAATAGTCCTCAGCTCTTTAACCCAAAAGCAACCATGCTCAAGTGGTCAGCAATCGGCCCCAGCGCCAGGGTCGGCAGAAAGGTCAAACCACCCACCAGCAAAATGGTCACGGTCAGCAGGGTCACGAACAGCGGGCCGTGGGTCGGGAAGCTGTTCTGCCCGATTGGTGCGGTTTTCTTCATCGCCAGGCTGCCGGCCAGAGCCAGGACCGGAAGGATGTAGCCGAAACGACCGATCAACATGCCCAGGCCCAGCATCAGGTTGTGGAACGGCGTGTTGGCGCCGAAGCCGCCGAACGCGGAACCGTTGTTGGCACTGGCCGAGGTGTAGGCGTAAAGCAACTGGCTGAAACCATGGGGTCCGGGATTGCTCACCGATGCCACCGGGCCGGGCAGGCTGGCGGCAATCGCGCCGAGTACCAGTACGCCGATCGGCATGACCATCAGGGTCACCACCAGCAATTGCACTTCCTTGGCTTGCAGTTTTTTGCCGAGGTATTCCGGGGTCCGGCCGATCATCAGGCCGGCGAGGAACACCGCGATCAATACGTTGAGCAACATCCCGTAGAGCCCGGCGCCGACGCCGCCGAAGATCACTTCGCCGACCATCATGTTGACCAGCGCCACCATGCCGCTGAGCGGGTTGAGGCTGTCGTGCATGCCGTTGACCGAACCGTTCGATGCCGCCGTGGTGGTGACTGACCAGAGCACGGTGGCCGTGGTGCCGAACCGGGCTTCCTTGCCCTCCAGCGGCGCGGTTTGTTCGACAGCGACGTTGTTCAGGGTCGGGTTCGGTTGGTATTCGGCCCACAACGAAGTCGCACCACCGATCAGGAACAACGCCAGCATGCAGGCGATGATCGCGCGGCTCTGACGCAGGTCCTTCACGTAGTGGCCGAAGGTGAAGACCAGCGCGACGGGAATCAAGATGATCGACGCCAGCTCGAACAGGTTGGCCCAGGCCGTCGGGTTCTCGAACGGATGCGCCGAGTTGACGCCGAAGAAGCCACCACCGTTGGTACCCAGTTGCTTGATCGCAATCTGGCTGGCGGCAGGACCGAGCGGGATCACCTGATCGACACCCTGCATCGTCACCGCATTCACGTATTGCGCGAAGGTTTGCGGCACGCCTTGCCAGACCAGGTACAGCGCCAGCAGCAGGCACAGCGGCAGCAGGCCGTAGAGGGTAGCGCGGGTCATGTCGACCCAGAAGTTGCCCAGGGATTGGGTGGACTTGCGACCGATGCCACGGCAAAGCGCGACCAGCACAGCGAGACCGGTCGCGGCACTGACGAAGTTCTGCACGGTGAGGCCGGCCATCTGGCTCAGATAGCTCAGCGATGCTTCACCGCTGTAGGCCTGCCAGTTGGTGTTGGTCATGAAACTGATGGCGGTGTTGAACGCCAGCGTCCACTCCTGGCCCGGCAGGTTTTGCGGGTTCAGGGGCAGATGGTCCTGGAACAACAGAATCGCGAACAGCAGCAGGAAACCCGCGAGGTTGAAGGCGAGCAAGGCCAGGGCGTACTTCTGCCAGCTCTGTTCGGCCTGCGGATCGACCCCGGCCAACCGGTAACAACCCCGTTCGACCGGGCCGAGGATCGGCGTCAACCAGGTGCGCTGGCCTTCCATCACCTTGTAGTAGAAGCGCCCGAGAAACGGCGCCGGAACCAATACCACCGCGAAAAACGCGAGGATCAGCCAATAGTCATAACTGTGCATAGCCGCTCCTAGTTCCGGTCCGCGCGCAACAGCGCAACCAACAGATAAATGAACAGCCCCACTGCCAACAGCAGTGACACCCCGTCCAGAACGCTCATGGAAGTTCTCCGTGTTACGGCGCATTGCCGCGTGTGGGTTCATTGTCGGAAGGAAGGCTGTAAAGGAACGAGATCGAGGCCGCGCGCGGGGAATAAAGAAAGCGTAAAGAGTGGGTTTACGCTGGGGTTACAGCGGTGTTTTGGCGAGCTTTCCAGATCGGCCCTCGTACCGGTCAGCACTTTGAGCAAGAATGTGGGCCATCGCGCTTATTGCTGGAGAAACACCATGAATGTAATCACCACCGACCTGCCCGGTGTGTTGATCATCGAACCCAAGGTATTTGGTGATGAGCGAGGTTTTTTTTACGAGAGTTTCAACGCAAAGGCTTTTGCGGATGCGACAGGGCTAAGCCCTCGATTCGTTCAGGACAATCATTCGCGCTCTCAGAAAGGTGTGTTGCGCGGTCTGCATTACCAGCTGGAAAACACCCAGGGCAAATTGGTTCGCGTGACAGCAGGTGAAGTACTTGACGTGACGGTAGATATTCGCCGCAGCTCGCCACATTTCGGCAAATGGGTCGCTATGCGTCTGTCCGCCGAGAATCGTCGCCAGCTTTGGATTCCGGAAGGCTTTGCCCATGGTTTCGTGGTGTTGAGTGATTTCGCCGAGTTCCTCTACAAAACCACCGACTACTACACGCCGTCGGCTGAGCGCAGCATTCGTTGGGACGATCCGGACCTGGCCATCGACTGGCAACTGGATGAAGCACCGCAACTGTCCGCCAAGGATCAGGCGGCTGCGTTCTTCAAGGATGCTGAAGTGTTTTCCTGAGTCCGGGCATCTGGGTTCGTCAGAGGCTTGGTGCTGAATGTGCCGACGTTTTCGCGAGCAGGCTCGCTCCCACAGGGGATTTTCATTGGTGTTGGATCAGATAC
>NZ_JBSVWS010000206.1:0-8815 GCF_054071155.1 Pseudomonas sp. SDO5532_S415
ACAGTTTTATCTTCTGCCACACGATTTGTGTCCACCGAAGATCCCTGTGGGAGCGGGCTTGCCCGCGATGGCGGCCTCACAGGCTCCACAAATCTTGAATCCTGAACCCTTCCTGAAGAACCCCGCAATTCCCCCGTCACACGCCGTTTCTGCGTTTACTCTGCAAATACCGGGGCGTAAGCTTCGCGCGTTTTCAATCCATAGCGGAGACCCACAGTGGGTACTTGTTCGAGTGACAGTCGTCGGCCGGTTTCGATAACCGGCACATCCTCGGCCAGATAACGCGCAGTTTTTTCCGTGCCGTTGTCTCGCCGTGAAAGCGAGCAGCGGCATCCCGATCACGGCCATTGGCGGTCCGTGTCCCGACGTCCTCTCATCGACGCTGAACCGTGCGTGATGTTCGACTTTTTGTCGTCATCGCGGCGCACCGACACGCCTGCTCGACGGTTTCCCGGCTGATCCTGGGGGAACTGCCATGAACCTGACCCTGCTCAAGGAATTTTTTGCCGGATTCCTGCGCACCCGCCACTTTGCCCGGCACTTCCGTCGCCTGGCGCTGCTGGAAAACTTCACCGACACCATGGTCAGCCGCGAGGTGCCGCCGGCCCTGGCGCAAACCCTGGTCAGCGCCGCCGGTAGCGACACCGGTCGGTTGCTCGACACGCTGGGCAGCCACACCGACGGCTTGAGCGAACAGGAAGCCGAGGCACTGCGCGGGCAATTCGGTCTCAACCAAGTCGAGCACGAACAACCGCTGCCGTGGTGGACACATTTGTGGCACTGCTACAAGAACCCGTTCAACCTGCTGCTGACGTTGCTCGCGGTCATCTCCTGGCTGACCGAAGACATGAAAGCCGCCATGGTGATTTTTTCCATGGTGGTGCTTTCGACCTTGCTGCGCTTCTGGCAGGAAAGTAAATCGAACCAGGCTGCTGATGCGCTCAAGGCCATGGTGAGCAACACGGCGACTGTGCTGCGACGGGATCCGGGCAGCAACAGCGCACAACGTATTGAACGGCCGATCAAGCTACTGGTGCCGGGGGATCTGATCGTGTTGTCTGCAGGCGACATGATCCCCGCCGATTGCCGGGTACTCAGTGCCAAGGACCTGTTCGTCAGCCAGGCGGCCATGACCGGTGAATCGATGCCGGTGGAAAAATTCCCGCGCCGGCAGGACTGCGACAGCCTCAATCCTCTGGACCTGGACAACATTCTGTTCATGGGCACCAACGTGGTGTCCGGCACGGCGATGGCGGTGATTGTGACCACCGGCAACAGCACCTATTTCGGTGCGCTGGCGCAGCGTGTCGGTGCCACCGACCGCGCGCCGACCTCGTTCCAGACCGGGGTCAATAAAGTCAGCTGGCTGTTGATCCGCTTCATGTTCGTCATGGCGCCGCTGGTGCTGTTCATCAACGGTTTCACTAAGGGCGACTGGACCGAAGCGCTGCTGTTCGCGCTGTCGATTGCCGTGGGCCTGACCCCGGAGATGCTGCCGATGATCGTCACCTCGACGTTGGCCAAGGGCGCGGTGTTCCTGTCGCGCAAGAAAGTCATCGTCAAACGCCTGGACGCCATCCAGAACTTCGGCGCCATGGACGTGCTGTGCACCGACAAGACCGGCACCCTGACCCAGGACAAGATCTTTCTGGCGCGCAATGTCGATGTCTGGGGCAACGACTCTGATGACGTGCTGGAAATGGCCTACCTCAACAGCTACTACCAGACCGGCCTGAAAAACCTGCTGGATGTGGCGGTGCTCGAACACGTGGAAATCCACCGCCAATTGAAAGTCGGCACGGCGTTTCGCAAGGTCGACGAAGTCCCGTTCGACTTCACCCGTCGGCGCATGTCGGTGGTGGTCGCCGAGCGCGAGCAGCCACACCTGCTGATCTGCAAGGGCGCCGTAGAGGAAGTGCTGGCGGTGTGCACCCGGGTGCGGCATGGCGTGGTGGATGAAGTGCTGAGCGAAGCGCTACTGGCGCGGATTCGCCAGGTCACTGCCGCGTTCAACGCCGAGGGACTGCGGGTCGTCGCGGTGGCCGCGCGGCCGATGATCGACGGACGCGACGCCTACAGCCTGGCGGATGAACAGGAACTGACCTTGATCGGCTACGTCGCCTTCCTTGATCCACCCAAGGAAAGCACGGCACCGGCGCTCAAGGCCCTGGCTGAACACGGCGTGGCGGTGAAAGTGCTCACCGGCGACAACGAACGGGTGACTGTGAAGATCTGCCGTGAAGTCGGGCTGGAGCAACAAGGCCTGCTGCTGGGTAACGATGTCGAACGCATGACAGACGCCGAACTCGCGGTCGCGGTGGAGCGCACCAACGTCTTTGCCAAACTGACACCGTCGCACAAGGAACGCATCGTGCGTCTGCTCAAGGGCAACGGCCATGTGGTCGGTTTCATGGGCGACGGCATCAACGATGCACCGGCCCTGCGCACCGCCGACATTGGCATTTCCGTGGACAGTGCCGTGGACATCGCCAAGGAGGCGGCGGACATCATCCTCCTGGAAAAAAGCCTGATGGTGCTGGAGGAGGGCGTGCTGGAAGGTCGGCGGACTTTCGCCAACATGCTCAAGTACATCAAGATGACCGCCAGTTCCAACTTCGGCAACGTGTTCTCGGTGCTGGTGGCCAGTGCGTTCATTCCGTTCCTGCCGATGCTGCCGATGCACCTGCTGGTGCAGAACCTGCTGTACGACATTTCGCAGATCGCCATCCCGTTCGACAACGTCGATGCCGACATGCTGGACAAACCGCAACGCTGGCAACCGGCGGATGTCGGTCGGTTCATGCTGTTTTTCGGGCCGATCAGCTCGATCTTCGACATCAGCACCTTTGCCCTGATGTGGTACGTCTTTAATGCCAATACCCCGGACCATCAAACCCTGTTCCAGTCCGGCTGGTTCGTGGTCGGGTTGCTGACCCAGACACTGATCGTGCACATGATCCGCACACCGAAGGTGCCATTCCTGCAAAGCCGCGCGGCGCTGCCGTTGATGGTGATGACCGGAATCATCATGGCCGTGGGGATTTTCCTGCCGATGGGACCGCTGGCGCACTACTTCAAGCTGCAGGCGCTGCCGTCGCTGTATTTCGTATTCCTGCCGGTGATTCTGCTGGCGTACATGGCCCTGACGCAGGCGGTGAAGGGGTTCTACATCCGGCGGTTTGGCTGGCAATAACTCTGCCGATCAGTATGCGCGATGTTTTTACCCCTGTAGGAGCGAGCTTGCTCGCGAAGGTCGTGAACGATAACGCGAAAACCAAATGCCCAGCGGCGCCCTTGGGTTTTTCGCGAGCTCGCTCCTACAAAAAGGGCGTGCGTGCAGCCAATGGGGACCGGTATTTCGGAAAAGTCCTACAGAAAGCTCAAGGGCACTTCCGTAGCCTTGCGTCCTCATTAATCTGGCTCGCTTGCGGGAGGCCACGTTGTCGAACAAGTCATTGCGCATCCTGATCGCTGACGAACAACACTTTCACCGGTTGCGGATCGAGCGTTGGTTCAACCAGCTTGGTTATTACGGGGTGGCGCCGGTGCAAAGCCTCGAGGAACTGTTGATTCTGGTGGAGTACGCCAGCGAGGCCTTCGACCTGCTGGTCGTCAACGCCGCGCTGGCGGATGGCAAGCTGGATCTGCTGGATTTCTGCCTGGATAACCGGCAGCTGGAACGCGTGTTGATCTACGACGGTGAGCAGGCCCGGCTGCCACCGATTCCCGCCTGCGGGCAACAGAAGATTCAAGTAAGCCATGCCTTGTTGCCCGATCTCGCGTCGATAGAGCGTCAAATGGCGCTCGTCGACCCGCAACGACCGTTCGTCGGCACTGTCATTTCTGTCAGGTAGTCCGAAACGGCCATCCATGCCAGAGTCTATGCGCAGCTACTGCGTTTAATTCGGACCTTGCCCGATCGCCGTATTTTTGCCCAGGGAGTTGTCATGAAGTCAGTGCTGATTGCGGACGATCATCCGGTGATTCGCGGTGCCGTCAAAATCGTACTCAAGCAGGAGGGATTCAAGCGCATTCATGAAGCGAGCAGTGGCAATGAAGTCTTGCCGAAAATCCGCGAACACAAACCGAGCCTCCTGGTGTTGGATTTGAACTTGCCGTTCCTCGGCGGGCTGGAGGTGCTTGAACGGATTCAGGCTGGCGAGATGGCATGCCCGGTCGTGGTTTTCACTTCTCAGGAGCCGGAGTTTTTTCAGGATCGTTGCATGCGTGCCGGTGCTTCAGCCTATGTCGACAAGACCAGAAGTCTGGAGCATTTGCAAAAAGCCGTGCACGCCGTGATGTGCGGCTACACCTACTTCATCCAGTTAGCTTCGAGTTCAGTGTCATTGAATTCATTGCAAAACAGCGAAAAACAGATGATCGATCTGCTATCTAACCGGGAAATGACGATCTTTCAGCTTCTGGCCCGTGGAATCAGTAACAAGGAAATCGCCCACCTTCTGCATTTAAGCCACAAGACCGTCAGCACCTACAAGACTCGTCTGGTCGAAAAGCTCAACGTAGAGTCGTCGGTGCATCTGCGTGATCTTGCCAAGCGCAATCATTTGATCTGAATGAACGCCTTCCGCCGCCTGCGCATTCTGAAAAGCCTGTTGTTGCTGGGGATCTGCCTATGGGCAATGAATGTCAGTGCCCAGCCGCAAACTCTGACGTTGCTGGGTCGCTCCAGCGTGGAAGGTTATACCGCCAGACTGTCTGACGCCGATGCTCGCTGGTTGCAGCAAAAAGGCCGTCTGGTGCTGGCCGTTTCCGTGTCTTATCCACCCTTTGAAATCACCCCCACCGGTCAGGCGCTTGAAGGTATGACGGCGGACTATGCCGAGCTGCTCAGCCAGCTGTTGCAGGTGGAGGTCGTGGTGCAGCGCCACGCATCGCGAGACGAGGCCATCCTGGCGCTCAAGCAAGGGGCGGCGGATCTGCTGGGAACGGCTAACAAATATGAGACACAGGATTTGCAGCTACAGCTGTCCAGTGCCTATGCCGTCGACCAACCGGTGCTGGTGACGCGCGTCGCATCGCCTGATATGCCTGCCCCGACCCTGACGGGCAAGCGTCTGGCGATGCTGGACCACTACCTGCCTGAACAAAGCGTGCGGCAATTCTATCCCGAGGCCGATGTCCAGCTTTACCCCTCGACCCTGGCAGCGGTGGGGGCGGTGGCTTTCGGTCAGGCAGATGTCTTTCTGGCGGATGCACTCACGGCCGATTATCTGATCAGCAAAAACTATCTCAATAACGTCCTGCTGACCGAGTTTTCGCGCATGGAGCCGGGGTACTTCGCCTTTGCCATGACCCGCGACAACCGTCGGCTGCTGCGTATCGTCAACCAGGCGTTGGCGGTGATCCCGCCCAACGAGCAGATGAACATTCTGCGGCGGTGGGGCGCGAGCGAAATGTCGATGCCGGGCTCGCAGTCGTTGCAATTGAGCGCCGCCGAGCAACGCTGGCTCGAACAACATCCACGCGTGAACGTGGCGATCAACGAAAATATTCCGCCGATCACCTTCATCGACAGCGAAGGCAGGTACCGTGGCATGGGGATCGATGTGCTGGCGGAAATCAGTCTGCGCACCGGGTTGCAATTCGATATCCGGCCTATGCAGTCAGTGGCGCAAATGATCAAGGGCATCAAGAACGGCGAAGTCGATGTGCTTGCCGGGATCGGCCTCAGTTCCCGGCGCGAAGAGGACTTGCTGCTCACCCGGCCATTCCTGACCAGTCCATCCGTGCTGGTGACCCGTGTGGCGCCGGACAGCCCCAGGACCCTCGAGGAGATGGCCGGAAAAACGCTGGCGATCACCTACGGCAATATTGCCGGCGAGTTCATTCGGCAGCACTACCCCCTGATTCGCTGCGTGGATGCGCCGCTGTCGGCGGACGCCATGGAAATGGTCGCCCGGGGCAAGGCCGATGGCAGCATCAATTCATTGATCGGTGCCCGTTACCTGATTTCCCGGCAATACCGCGATCGCCTTCAAGCGGTCAGCATGGTGGGAATCGATCCCGCCCGCAGTACCCTGGCGACCAGTCGCGAGGCGACCGAGTTGCATTCGATCCTGGACAAGGCGTTGTTGAGTATCCCCCCTGAAAGAATCGAAGAGCTGGCACTCCCCTGGCGCAATGACTTGATGGTGGAGCAGAGCTTTTGGCTGACTCATCAACAAGCTATTTTCCAGGCGTTTGCCGCTGCCGGCTTCCTGCTCTTGCTGGCCTTGAGCGGGATCGCCTGGCAGCGGCGGCAGATTAATCAGCGCCAGCAATTACTGGGGCAATTACGGGAAGCCAAGGACGCTGCCGTCGAAGCCAACCGGGCCAAGACCACCTTCCTGGCGACTATGAGCCATGAGCTCCGTACGCCGATGAATGCCTTGCTCGGCAATCTTGAAGTGGCGCTGAAGCGGGCAGATGAGGGCTTCACTGACCATGCGGCCATTGAGGATGCCTCAAATGCCGGGCGCCATTTGCTGGACGTGATAGGCGACATTCTGGACATTTCCAGTATCGAGTCCGGACACTTGAAGCTGTCGCCGGAGCGGGCCAATCTGCAGGCGCTGGTGGTATCTGTGTGCCGGGTTTTCGAAGGCCTGGCACGGCAGAAGAACCTGCGCTGGCGGGTCGCCCTGGACGAGTGCAGCGACCGCGATGTGCTGATCGACCCCACGCGCTTCAAACAGGTGCTGTCCAATGTGCTGAGCAATGCGATCAAGTTCACCGGCAAGGGCGAGGTCAGCCTGAGATTGCGGGTGGTGCCCGCGTCGCTGGACCGTATTGCCGTCACGGTGTGCATCCAGGACAGCGGCATCGGCATCAGCGCCAATGACCAGCAACGCCTGTTCAGCCCATTCGCGCAGGCCGGGAACAACCAGCAATCAGCCCGACAGGGTTCGGGCCTGGGCCTGGTGATCAGCCGTACCTTGTGCGAAATGATGGGAGGGCGCTTGCAGCTCCACAGTTCTCTGGGGCGCGGCACCCGGGTGGACATTCGCCTTGAGCTGGTTGCGTTGCACAGCTTGCCTGACATTCAAATGTCGCAGGGCGAATCTCAGGTAAAGACTCGCCCCTTGAGGATTCTGGTGGTCGACGATTATCAGCCCAATCGCGCGTTGCTTTCACGGCAACTGAGTTATCTGGGGCACAGCATTCTGGTTGCGGAGGATGGCCAACAAGGTTTCGATCAATGGTGCGAACACGTCTTCGATCTGGTTATCACCGACTGCAACATGCCAAAGGTCAGCGGATATGAGCTAACGGGCAAGATTCGCGATGAGGAACGTTTCCAAACGGGGCAACCGACGGTGATTCTGGGCTTCACCGCCAATGCGCAGCCCGAAGAGAAAGTTCGTTGCATTGAAGCGGGCATGGACGATTGCCTGTTCAAACCGATCCAACTGGTCGACCTGAGTGCATGGCTGGCCTCACGATTTCCCGGCGAACCGGCAGACGTGATTGAAGTGCCTGCCTGCACCGAGATCGATTTGAGCGGGCTGCGCAAATTCACAGGGGCCGACGATGAACTCATCACCCAGCTGTTGAGCGATCTGGCCGTGACCAATCGCGATGATCGCGAACGTCTGCTGCAAGAACACGCCAGTGGCAATTACCCCGGCTTGCAGGCGCTGGCGCACCGCATCAAGGGCGGGGCGCAGATGGTCCGGGCGCTGGGCCTGGTCGATTGTTGCGAACAACTGGAGCGTGCATGCGCCGAGGGAGATGCGGCACTGATCGACGCGGCGGTCGATCAGTTGCATCAAGCCATGAAGCGCCTGGACCTCAGTATCGAGCAGGGCTGAGGCCGGTCTCCGCTCGTTAATCCCAGAGGGGGGCAATGCCTTTCGGGCTGGTCAGGCGATGTCCGCGATCCAGGCCGGCGATCAACGCCATGTCGGCATCGCTCAACTTCATGGCGCAGGCCTTGAGGTTGCTGGCGAGGTTGGCGCGTTTGGTGGAGGAAGGGATCACCGCATGGCCCAATTGCATGGCCCACGCCAGGGTGACCTGCGCCGGCGTCGCTTGCAGACGGTCGGCAATCTGCACAATGACCGGGTCCTTGAGCACTTCGCCGTAGGCCAGGGTCATGTATGAAGTGATCTGGATGCCCTGGCTGTGCGCGAACTCGACGACCTTGCGGTTTTGCAGGTACGGGTGCAGTTCGATCTGGTTGGTGGCGATGTTCTCGGCGCCGATGGCGGCGATGGCTTGTTTCATCAGGTCGACGGTGAAGTTGGATACGCCGATCTGCCGGGTCAGGCCCATGCGCTTGGCTTGGAGCAGGGCGCCCATGAACTCTTCGACCGGTACCTGATTTTCCGGCGATGGCCAGTGGATCAGGGTCAGGTCCAGGTAGTCGGTCTGCAGTTTTTGCAGGCTTTCCTTGAGGCTTTCGATCAGACGTTCGCCGGCGAAGTTGGCGACCCAGATCTTGCTGGTGATGAACAGGTTTTCACGGGCGATGCCGCTGGCGGCAATGGCTTCGCCGACTTCGGCTTCGTTCTCGTAGATTTGCGCGGTGTCGATAGCCCGGTAGCCCAGTTCGAGGCCGGTGCTGACCGAGTCGATGACCACCTGGCCTTGCAAGCGAAAGGTGCCCAGGCCGAATGCGGGGATAGACATGAATGACTCCAGAGGTTGCAGTGGGAACAAACACGAGTATCCGCGCCTGCATCCGTGAGAAAAACCGTTGGGCCGGCAAAGCAATGTTTACCGCAAGTCAAGAATCGTCGGCATGTTCATGTTTTTGTGGTGTTGCAACAGGCGCCTTCGCGAGCAGGCTCGCTCCCACAGGGAAAGGTGGTCT
>NZ_JBSVWS010000207.1:0-8667 GCF_054071155.1 Pseudomonas sp. SDO5532_S415
CGGCTCCCGCAACCAAACATCAAAAAAGGCTACTCGAAAGAGTGGCCTTTTTTGTATCTGTTGAAAAAGTCCTTTCGCAACAATGATCTGTCACTGTGTGGTGAGCCGTTGGGAGTCACCAATGCGCCGAGTCCGGACTATGCTCAATCGCAGACCCAGCCCTCTCCGACTGAGGACGCGCCGTCGCGAACACCCAGCGGCAGGCGTTACAATTTGTGATTATTTTTTTCTACAGGGATTGGTAACTTGGCTGGATACCCCCATCCTGTCGCGCACAATCCAAGAGGTGATTGATGCGCGCCAACTCGTCTGACTCACAAGACACCGTCACAGCAACACAACCGATCAAGGCTGAGCGGCTGCGCTTGCTTGAACGCGTCAGCAAATACCGTCAGCCCATCGGCCTGGCGGTCACACTACTGTTGTTTGCGATCGCGCTGGTTGCCTGTCGACATTTGCTGAGCGAACTCGATCTGGACGCGCTGCACGATTCGATCCTGGAAGTGCCCAAACCGGCCTTGCTCGGCGCATTGGGTGCCACCGTGGCAGGCTTCATCATTTTGCTGGGTTACGAATGGTCGGCCAGTCGCTACGCCGGCGTGAACCTGGCTGCGCGAACCCTGGCCCTGGGCGGCTTCACCGCGTTCGCCATCGGTAATGCCATCGGCCTTTCAATGCTCTCGGGCGGTTCGGTTCGCTACCGTCTTTATGCACGACACGGTCTGGGAGCCACTGAAGTCGCCCACATGACGTTGTTCGCCAGCCTCTCCCTCGGCTGTGCCCTACCGCCGCTCGCCGCACTGGCAACCCTCAGCAATCTGCCCGGTGCCTCTGCCGCTCTGGGGCTTTCCGAGTCCTTGCTGGGCACCCTCGCTGCGGCAGTACTGGTGTTGTTTGCCGCGCTCGCGATCGGCATTTACCGTCGACGTCTGCCGGAACAACCGTATGCCGACAATCTGTTGGTAAAAGTCGGCCGCCGCACCTTGCGCCTGCCGGGCCGGCGCCTGACCTTCCTGCAACTGGTGATTACCGCGCTCGACGTGGCCGCCGCCGCCACCGTGCTTTACCTATTGTTGCCGGAAGCACCGCCCTTCGGCGCATTCCTGCTGGTGTATCTGCTGGCGCTGGCCGCCGGCGTACTCAGCCATGTGCCGGGTGGTGTCGGGGTATTTGAAGCGATTCTCCTGGCGGCGTTCTCCGACAAGCTCGGCGCCGCACCGCTGGCCGCCGCCCTGCTGCTCTATCGCCTGATCTATGTCGTGCTACCGATGCTGGTAGCTTGCCTGCTGTTGCTGGTCAACGAGGGTCAGCGCCTGTTCCAGACACGCCAGACCTTGCGTGCGGCATCAGGCCTGGCCGCGCCCATACTCGCGGTGCTGGTGTTTCTGTCCGGCGTGGTGCTGCTGTTCTCTGGAGCCACCCCGGAAATCGATACCCGCCTGGAACATATCGGTTTTCTGATCCCCCATCGCCTGGTCGATGCCTCGCACTTTGGTGCCAGCCTGATCGGCGTGCTGTGCCTGCTGTTGGCCCAGGGCTTGCGCCGCAGGTTGTCGGCGGCGTGGATGCTGACCACTATTCTGTTGCTGGTCGGTGCCCTGCTCTCCCTACTCAAGGGTTTCGACTGGGAAGAAGCCAGCCTGATGGTCCTGACCGCAAGCCTGCTCGGGGTTTTCCGCCGCTCGTTCTATCGCCCCAGCCGCCTGACCGAGCTGCCGTTTTCGCCGCTGTACCTGGTGGCCAGCCTGTGTGTACTGGGTGCGTCGATGTGGCTACTGTTGTTCGCCTACCAGGACGTTCCCTACAGCCATCAGCTCTGGTGGCAGTTCACCCTCGACGCCGATGCGCCCCGTGGCTTGCGTTCGCTGCTGGGTGCGGCGGTGCTGCTGTTGGTGGTGTCACTGACCTGGTTGCTGCGCACGGCGCGTCCGGTGATCCACCTGCCGACACCCGAAGAACTGGAGCGCGCGAGCAAGATCCTCATGGCCTCAGCCCAACCGGATGGCGGCCTGGCCCTGACCGGTGACAAGGCGCTGCTGTTTCATCCCAACGACGAGGCGTTCCTGATGTACGCCCGTCGTGGCCGCAGCCTCGTGGCGCTGTATGACCCGATCGGTCCGGGCCAGCAACGAGCAGAAATGATCTGGCAATTCCGTGACCTGTGCGACATCCACCATGCCCGCCCCGTGTTTTATCAAGTCCGCGCGGAGAACCTGCCGTATTACATGGACATCGGCCTGACCGCGATCAAGCTCGGTGAAGAAGCGCGGGTCGATCTCAAGCGTTTTGATCTCGAAGCCAAGGGCAAAGAGATGAAGGATCTGCGCTACACCTGGAATCGTGGCACCCGCGATGGCCTGTCGCTGGAGATCTTCGAGCCGGGCCAGGCGCCGATGGATGAGCTCAAGGTGATTTCCGACGCCTGGCTGACCGGCAAGAACGTGCGCGAGAAAGGCTTCTCCCTCGGCCGCTTCAGTGATGACTACCTCAAGCATTTCCGCATTGCGGTGATCCGTTTCGAAGGGCGCCCGGTGGCGTTCGCCAACCTGCTCGAGACCTACGGCCATGACCTGGCCAGTCTCGACCTGATGCGCGCGCACCCGGACGCTCCCAAGCTGACCATGGAGTTCATGATGGTCGGCCTGATCCAACACTATAAGAGTCACGGATACGCGCGCTTCAGCCTGGGCATGGTGCCGTTGTCGGGGTTGCAACCCCGTCGCGGCGCGCCATTGACCCAGCGCCTGGGCTCGATGGTATTCCGCCGTGGTGAGCAGCTCTACAACTTCCAAGGCTTGCGCCGCTTCAAAGACAAATTCCAGCCTGACTGGGAACCCCGTTATATGGCCGTGCCCGCCGGACTCGATCCGCTGGTAGCCCTGGCCGACACTGCTGCCCTGATCGCAGGCGGCTTGACTGGATTGGTGAAACGCTGATGATTCAACGCTCCTTGCGCTATGTATTGGGCACGCTGGTTGTGCTGGCCCTGATTCTCGGTGGTGGTTACTGGTATCTGAAACGCCCGGCTCCGGAACCGACCCTGGAACAACTGACGCCTGCCGACGGTGCTGCAATGACCCGCGTCATCCCTGGCAGCACCCCGCGCGCCCACGTGCTGGTGGCAGTCAATGAAGACCAGAAACTCAGCGACAAACAATTGCTGACCCTCAGTCGCAGCGGCTCGGCGCAGATCGTTCAGGTGATCCTGCCCAAGGACTGCCTGCTGCAAAGCCGGGCGCTGCAAGCGGGCCTCAGAGAACTCAAGGGCCCGGCGACCCTGGTCAGCGGTATCGGCCCCGGCGCCGTTCTGGCCTGGCGCTGGTTGTCCGAGCAGAAAGACGACAAGTCTCAGGCTGTCTCGGTGGACCTGGCCCTGGAAAAACCCGGCTGCACGCACTTGCTGCCGAAAAGCGCCGCCCACGGCCACTGGCTGGTGGCTTGGAACGACAACCCGGATGACACCAGCGCCGGTTTCGTGCGCGACCAACCCAATGCCGAAACCAGCATCAGCGACTACGACATCAACCTGCCGCAAGTACTGAACAACGAACTGCGCAAAATCCTCGTCGGCGGCGACAAAGCCGCGGGTGGCCTGCAGATTCCGGTGGTCGAAGTGCCAGCGGGCCAGGCAAAAGACACCGTGACCCTGTTCCTGTCCGGTGATGGCGGCTGGCGTGACCTGGACCGCGATGTCGCGGGCGAAATGGCCAAGATCGGCTATCCGGTGGTCGGCATCGACACCCTGCGCTACTACTGGCAGCACAAGAGCCCCGAGCAAAGCGCACTGGACCTCACCGAACTGATGCAGCACTACCGGCAGAAATGGGGCACCAAGCGCTTCATCCTGACCGGTTACTCGTTCGGCGCCGACGTCCTGCCGGCGATCTACAACCGCCTGCCCGAGTCCGAGCAGCAACGCGTCGACGCAATCATCCTCCTGGCCTTCGCCCGCACCGGCAGTTTCGAAATCGAAGTCGAAGGCTGGCTCGGCAATGCCGGCAAGGAAGCCGCCACCGGCCCGGAAATGGCCAAGCTGCCACCCGCCAAGGTGGTGTGCATCTTCGGCGAAGAAGAAATCGACGAAAGTGGCTGCACCGACAAGACCGCCGTGGGCGAAACCATCAAATTGCCTGGCGGTCATCACTTCGACGAGAACTACCCGAAACTGGCCCGGCGGTTGGTGGATGTGATCGAGAAGCGTCAGACCAAGGTGGCTGAAGAGTGATCTGAGTCCCGCGCATGAAAAAGCCCTCGCAGCCATTCGGTTGCGGGGGCTTTTTTCGTTCCGGCAGATACCAAGGAACGCTTGTGGGAGCGAGCCTGCTCGCGAAGGCGGACTGACATTCAGTATTTGAGTCGACTGAAAATCCGCTTTCGCGAGCAGGCTCGCTCCCACAGGGGATTTTCATTGGTGTTGGATCAGATACCAGACAACAAAAAAGCCCCCGCAGCCGCAAGGCCACCGGGGGCTTTTTGATGAGGCAGTGCTTACATCTCCACCTGCGTCCCCAGCTCAATCACCCGATTCAGCGGCAGATTGAAGAAGCGCAGGTTGCCGTTGGCGTTCTGCAACATGAAAGCGAACAGCGCCTCGCGCCAGCGTGACATGCCTTCGAGTTTGGAGGCGATGACCGTCTCGCGGCTGAGGAAGTACGTGGTGCGCATCGGGCTGAAATCCAGTTCATCGAGATGACACAGTTTCAGCGCCTGCGGCACATCCGGCTCATCGGTGAAGCCAAAATGCAGAATCACCCGGAAGAAACCCTCGCCGTGGGATTCGACCTCGAAGCGCCGGTTCGGCGGAACCCGCGGAATGTCTTCGTATACCACCGTCAGCAGCACCACTTGCTCATGCAGCACCTGGTTGTGCAACAGGTTGTGCAGCAGCGCGTGGGGCACGGCATCCGGTCGCGCGGTAAGGAACACCGCCGTGCCCTGCACGCGATGTGGCGGTTGCACCGCGATACTGCTGATGAAAATCGGCAGCGGCAGCCCACCCTCGTCAATCCGCTCCACCAGCAACTGCTTGCCACGTTTCCAGGTGGTCATCAGCACGAACAAGGCGAAACCGGCAATCACCGGAAATGCCCCGCCCTGGATGATTTTCGGCACGTTGGCGGCAAAGTACAGACCATCAACCAACAGGAAGCCGAGCAACAACGGTACCGCGAAAACAGGCGGCCACTTCCACAACAGCAGGATCACGGCCGACACCAGAATGGTGGTCATCAGCATCGTGCCCGTCACCGCCACGCCATAGGCCGAAGCCAGGGCATCGGAGGATTCGAAACCGATCACCAGCAGAATCACGCCGACCATCAGTGCCCAGTTCACCGCACCGATATAAATCTGGCCTTGCTCGGCGCTGGAGGTGTGCTGGATGTGCATGCGCGGAATGTAACCAAGCTGGATGGCCTGACGAGTCAGGGAGAACGCACCGGAAATCACTGCCTGGGAGGCAATCACCGTGGCCAGGGTCGACAAACCGACCAGCGGAATCAACGCCCAGCTGGGCGCCAACAGATAAAACGGGTTGCGTGCTGCCTCAGGATCGCCAAGCAGCAGCGCGCCCTGGCCGAAGTAGTTCAGCACCAGCGCCGGCAGCACGAGGATGAACCAGGCACGGGCGATGGGCTTGCGGCCGAAGTGGCCCATGTCGGCGTACAGCGCTTCGGCACCGGTCAATGCCAGGACCACCGCGCCAAGGATCGCCACGCCCATGCCCGGGTGCACGATGAAAAAGCGCACCCCCCATACCGGATTCACCGCTTGCAACACTTCCGGGTGCTGGAGGATGCCATGGACACCCAGCGCTCCCAGCACCACGAACCAGGTGACCATGATGGGGCCGAACAAAATGCCGATGCGCGCGGTGCCGTGGCGCTGAATCAGAAACAGCGCAACCAGCACCACCAGTGACAGCGGCACCACCCAGTGGTCGATACCCTCGAATGCCAGCCCCAGGCCTTCAATGGCCGACAGCACGGAAATCGCCGGGGTGATCATGCTGTCGCCATAGAACAGTGCCGCGCCGATCAGCCCGCAGACCACCAGCAGGGTACGCAACTTGGCGTGCCCCGCCGCCGCCCGCCGCGCCAGCGCGGTCAAGGCCATGATCCCGCCTTCGCCCTGGTTGTCGGCGCGCAGCACAAACATCATGTACTTGATTGAAACGACCCAGATCAGCGACCAGAAGATCAGCGCCAGAATCCCCAACACGCCGTCATGGTTGACCGGTACGCCATAGTCGCCGGAGAACACTTCTTTGAGGGTGTACAGCGGGCTCGTGCCGATGTCGCCATAAACCACCCCGACCGCCGCGACCAGCATGCCGATCGGCTTCGCCGCCGAATGCCCGGCGCCCGCCGCGTGACTACTTGCCTGACCCATCCAACACTCCTGATTCCCAGACCGGCTTCTTCGAACGAAGCACTATGCTTTGTAGTGCAGCATGCGCTGTTTTACTTGTTGTTACAGACGTTTTCTTGACTGTAAAAAATCGGTAAAGCTCAACGGCGCGAAGCATAGCGCAGCACTCGTCGCATTTCCCTCCATAAAGCTGGTCAAGAGCGCCCGCCATCGCTAGAATTGCGCACTTTTTGATCAGAGGCGCGCCAAGCGCCCGTTTGTCGCCTTGCCCTTTGTCGGCTGGAGGCGTCACAAATACCGAGGTTAGACATGTCCACCACTCCTGCGCCGGCCAATCCAAAGGTTGGCTTCGTATCCCTGGGTTGCCCGAAAGCACTGGTCGACTCCGAGCGCATCCTCACCCAGCTGCGTATGGAAGGCTATGACGTCGTGTCCACCTATCAGGACGCCGATGTCGTGGTGGTCAATACCTGCGGCTTCATCGATTCGGCCAAGGCGGAATCCCTGGAAGTGATCGGCGAGGCCATCAAGGAAAACGGCAAGGTCATCGTGACCGGCTGCATGGGCGTCGAAGAAGGCAATATCCGCAATGTGCACCCGAGCGTGCTGGCCGTCACCGGCCCGCAACAGTACGAGCAAGTGGTCAATGCCGTGCACGAAGTGGTGCCACCGAAGCAGGATCACAACCCGCTGATCGACCTGGTGCCGCCGCAAGGGATCAAGTTGACCCCGCGCCACTACGCCTATCTGAAGATTTCCGAAGGCTGCAACCACAGCTGCAGCTTCTGCATCATCCCGTCGATGCGCGGCAAACTGGTCAGCCGTCCGGTGGGTGATGTACTCGACGAGGCCCAGCGCCTGGTCAAGTCCGGCGTCAAGGAGCTGCTGGTGATCTCCCAGGACACCAGCGCCTACGGCGTCGACGTGAAATACCGCACCGGTTTCTGGAACGGCGCGCCGGTGAAAACCCGCATGACCGAACTCTGCGAAGCCCTGAGCACCCTGGGTGTCTGGGTTCGCCTGCACTACGTCTACCCGTACCCGCACGTTGACGAGCTGATCCCGCTGATGGCCGCCGGCAAGATCCTGCCGTACCTGGACATCCCGTTCCAGCACGCCAGCCCGAAAGTGCTGAAGTCGATGAAGCGCCCGGCGTTCGAAGACAAGACCCTGGCGCGCATCAAGAACTGGCGCGAAATCTGCCCGGACCTGATCATCCGTTCGACCTTCATCGTCGGCTTCCCCGGCGAAACCGAAGAGGACTTCCAGTACCTGCTGAACTGGTTGACCGAAGCCCAGCTCGACCGCGTCGGCTGCTTCCAGTACTCGCCGGTCGAAGGTGCTCCTGCCAACGATCTGGATCTGGACGTGGTGCCGGATGACGTCAAGCAGGACCGTTGGGAGCGCTTCATGGCGCACCAGCAGGCCATCAGCTCGGCGCGCCTGCAAATGCGCATCGGCCGTGAAATCGAAGTACTGGTCGATGAAGTCGACGAGCAAGGCGCGGTCGGGCGCTGCTTCTTCGATGCCCCGGAAATCGACGGCAACGTGTTCATCGATAACGGCAGCAACCTCAAGCCGGGCGACAAAGTCTGGTGCAAGGTGACCGACGCCGACGAATACGACCTCTGGGCCGAACAGATCTAAGCGCAAAAAATATGAAAAGCCCCGCTCTCTTGACGAGATGCGGGGCTTTTTTACGGCTATCGTTTTGTGTGGAACGGATTTTCCTCTCAAACAACACAAGGGGCAGGCGGGCATGCGCCAACATTCGGTCATCCATACACCGAAACTGAGCGACTACGAAGAACTGACACGAGTCTGGGAAGCGTCGGTGCGCGCCACCCATGACTTTCTGCCGGACAGCTACATCGAACTGCTGAAGAACCTGGTGCTGACCCGCTACCTCGACGCGGTGATGCTGATCTGCACCAAAGACTCGCATCAGCACATCACCGGCTTCGCCGGCGTCGCGGCGGGCAAGATCGAAATGCTCTTCATCGAACCGGCACATCGCGGCCAGGGCCTGGGCAAGCAGTTGTTGCGCTATGCCATGGAACACCTGAATGCCGATGAACTGGACGTCAACGAACAAAATCCGCAAGCCCTGGGCTTCTATTTCAAGCAGGGGTTCGAGGTGATCGGCCGCTCGGAAGTCGATGGCATGGGGCAGCCGTATCCGTTGCTGCATATGCGTTTTCGCCAGGCTCATCAGCTGTCGCGCAATGGCTGACACAAACCGGAACAAATGTGGGAGCGAGCCTGCTCGCGAATGCGGTCATTCAGTCAACATCAATG
>NZ_JBSVWS010000208.1:0-8595 GCF_054071155.1 Pseudomonas sp. SDO5532_S415
GGCACATCCGGTATCAATGCCGACGGTCAGTCCGCTATCGCGGGCAAGCCCGCTCTCACAATGGGGCTGTGGTGTGAGCAAAACCCTGTGGGAGCGAGCCTGCTCGCGAAGAGGCCGGCACATCCGGTATCAATGCCGACGGTCAGTCCGCTATCGCGGGCAAGCCCGCTCCCACAACGCGGTCAACCTGATGGTTTTGGCACCAGAAAGGTCACACCAAAGCTCTCGGCGACTTCAAGTATCCGGGCCAGATCCTCAGGCACCTTGAACCGGTCCATCGCCGCAAAAAACTGCCCGCCACGCGGATCGGAGACCACGCCGATCATCTTCGCGGTGGTGCTGATGTTCTTGTAGGCATGGATCGCCCCGGCAGGGATATGCACATAACCCCCGGCCGAGACGGTGGTGGATTTGCCCTCGACCGTTACTTGAACCTGGCCGTCCACCACGTAAAACGCTTCATCCCACGGATGAAAGTGCGGTGGTGGGCCGCCCCCTTGCACGCCTTCCTGAATATGCATTTCAAAGGGTTTGCTCAGATCCCCGCCGGCCAGGACCGTAATTGCCTCGCCGACGACGCTATAGGGTTCCGGGGGGACTTCGATGACGTGAGTCGTGCGCATGATTGCTCTCCGGGGATGAAGCGGCACCCGCTGATTGTATGCCCTTGAAGGTCCGCCGGAAGCCGCACGCCGGGGCCGTCTGTCCGGGCGGTTTCACCGTCAATGGAATTTTTACGCACACGGCTCGCTCTGCTGAGGGAGAGACGCGCTGATTGCGCGTCCTGCAGCGATCAGGGTGAGCCATGAACAAGGACCTGGACGACTACAACCGCATGCGCGATTTTTCGGCGACGTCAGAGCCGGCCGCCGTCAAACGCACAGGCAGGAAAAACGCCAAGGATCATGCCTTGCAATTTTGCATCCAGAAGCACGACGCTTCGCGCTTGCATTATGACTTTCGCCTGGAACTCGATGGCGCGCTCAAGAGCTGGGCGGTGCCAAAGGGGCCGTCGCTGGACCCCAAGGTCAAGCGCCTGGCGGTGCATGTCGAAGACCATCCGATGGACTACGCCACGTTCGAAGGCAGCATTCCCGAAGGACATTACGGCGCCGGCGACGTAATTGTCTGGGACCGTGGCGTGTGGATCCCCCAGGACGACCCGGCCAAGGCATACGCCAAGGGCCGGCTCAAGTTCGAACTGCAAGGCGAAAAACTTGCCGGCTTGTGGAATCTGGTGCGCACGCACATGCCGGGCAAGCAGGAACAATGGTTCCTGATCAAGCATCAGGACGGCGCCGCCCGACCCGAAGAGGACTACGACGTGGTCGCCGCCGAGCCGAACAGCGTGCTCAGCGATCGTTCTATCGTGGCCAAGGCACCGAAGGCCGGCAAGTCCACCCGACCCAAGGCGGTGAAAAAGCCGGCTGCCCCGGCACGCAACGAAAAGTCTGCACCACTCACGGGTGCACACAAGGCCAGATTGCCGGTTCAGATCAAGCCGGAACTGGCGACATTGGTGGAAAAGGCCCCGGACGGCCAGTGGAGTTATGAGGTCAAGTTCGACGGCTACCGGATCATGGCGCGCATCGACCACGACGAGGTCAGACTCTTCACCCGCAACGGCCACGACTGGACTCACAAACTTCCCGGCCAGGCCAAGGCGCTGGCAGGACTGGGGCTGGAGTCGGCCTGGCTCGACGGCGAAATGGTGGTGGCCGACGAGCAGGGCGTGCCCGACTTCCAGGCACTGCAGAATGCCTTCGACGCCGGTCGCAGCGGCAGCATCCTCTATTACCTCTTCGACTTGCCCTACCTCAACGGCGTGGACCTGCGCGAGGTGCCGGTCGAAGAGCGCCGGGCGGCGCTGGCGACGGTGCTCAAAGCCAGTCAGGATCCATTGCTGCGCTTCTCCGACAGCTTCGGCGAAGACCCGCAGGCCTTGCTCAACAGTGCCTGTCAGATGCGCATGGAAGGGCTGATCGGCAAGCGCCTGGGTTCGCCTTATGTGTCCCGGCGCAGCGGCGACTGGATCAAGCTCAAGTGCAAGCATCGGCAGGAATTCGTCATCGTCGGCTTCACTGATCCCAAGGGCTCGCGCAGTGCCTTCGGGGCCTTACTGCTGGGCTTGCACGACCGTGACAGCGGCGAGTTGCGTTACGCGGGCAAGGTCGGCACCGGCTTCACCGAGGCCACTCTGGGCAGCATTCATGAGCAACTCAAACCGTTGCAGACGAAGAAACCGGCGGTCGCCAATCCCCCCGACGGTGCTGAAGTCAGAGGTGTGCATTGGCTCAAGCCCAGCCTGCTGGCGGAAGTGGCCTTTGCCGAAATGACCAAGGAGGGCTCGGTGCGTCATGCGGTGTTCCATGGCCTGCGCGAAGACAAACCTGCCAAAGATATTACCGAGGAGCGTCCGATTGCCGTGAAAACTTCCCCTGCAAAAAAACGCGCCGCATCCACGCCTGTCGCAACGCAAAAGAAAGCCGAACCTGCACCTTCGCAACTCGGTCTGGCCGCGGGCAAGGTACGCATCACTCACCCGGACCGGGTCATCGACGCCAGCAGCGGCACCACCAAAGTGCAACTGGCGGAATATTACGCCAGCGTCGCCGAGTGGATTCTGCCGCAGCTCAAGGATCGTCCGGTGGCATTGGTGCGCGCGCCGGATGGCATTGCCGGTGAGCTGTTTTTCCAGAAAAACGCCGAGCGCCTGGCCATCCCCGGCATCACTACCCTGGACCAGGCGCTCACGGGCCAGCCGATGATGGTCATCAACAATGCCAAAGCCCTGGTTGGCGCGGTCCAGATGAGTACCGTGGAGTTGCACACCTGGAACGCTACTTCGGACAAGCTCGACAAACCCGACCGCTTCGTCCTCGACCTGGACCCGGACCCGGCGCTGCCGTGGAAACGCATGATCGAGGCCACTCAATTGACCTTGTCGGTGCTTGATGAACTGGGGCTCAAGGCGTTTCTCAAGACCAGCGGCGGCAAAGGCATTCACCTGGTGGTGCCGCTGACCCGCAAACTCGGCTGGGATGAGGTCAAGGACTTCAGCCACGGGATTGTCAGCCATATGGCGAAGATGCTGCCGGAGCGTTTTTCCGCGGTATCGGGCCCGAAGAACCGGGTCGGGCGGATCTTCATCGATTACCTGCGCAACGGGCTGGGCGCCACCACCATCTGCGCCTACGCCGTGCGCACCCGGGAGGGACTGCCGGTGTCGGTGCCGATCTTTCGTGAAGAGGTGACCGAGCTCAAGGGCGGCAATCAGTGGAACGTGCACAACGTGCATGAACGCCTGGCGGAAGTGGGCGACGGCCCCTGGGCGGACATGAAGAAAACGAGGCAGACGATCACCGCCGAGATGCGACGGCGGGTCGGGATGAAAAAGGCCTGATCACACACCCCCAATGTGGCGAGCGAGCTTGCTCGCGTTCGACTGCGTAGCAGTCGCCAAAACCGGTCATTGCGAACCGTTTTTTGGGGCTGCTGCGCAGCCCAACGCGAGCAAGCTCGCTCGCCACATCAATCTACGGCCAGTGTTAGTGGATAAACGCCTGGAAGTCAGTCCCCAGTTTGTCGATGGCCGCCTTGAAATCCTGGGCGGTGATTTTCTGGCTTTCGTTCGAGAGCTGCTTGCCGAATACCTTGCGCACGACCTTGGCCACGGTCTGGTTGTTTTTCGTGTCGATGAACTCGGCTTCGATGAACAGCTCGGTGTCCTGGTCCCGGTGACCGGTGGCTGCCTGGGTCGCCCCGACCACGGCGGCGATGGGCACCACTTCATACCATTTCATGCCTTCGTTCGAGGCACTGACGCCGGTGATGGCCGCGCGCATGATCAAGGTTTTCGAGCCGGCCGGTGCGGCGCTTGCGCTGGTGACCACGCGGTATTTCTGCCCCAGCGTGGCTTTGGCCTTGTTGGTCATGTAGTTCTGAATATCCGTGAGCGTCTGCCGGTTGACGCGCTCATCGGGCTTGGGCGCCGGATAGAGTTCCAGCCGGTTGAACACCACGGTGTCATAGGCATTGGGGTTCCACGACGGACTCACCCAGCGCATCGCCGTTCCGCCGCTGGGGGTCGTGACTTCTTGCAGGTTGTTGTAGTTGGGCAGGAAGCCGGAGTACTGCTCCCGTTCGGTGACTTTCGAGGTACAACCACTGAGCAGCAGTCCGGTCAGTGCGGCGCCGACGAGCAAATTTCGGGACAGGTTCATGATGCGGTGTGCTCCTTGGATCAGTCGTTTTCGTTAGCGGGCGATCAGAAACGCCAGGTCATGTTCCCGGTCACGGCTTGAATCCAGGCATTGTCGAACTGACCGGAAGTTCGATTGCCCGATGCAGACTTGGTCTGGTCCACCGGCATGTCGCCGAGCCAGACCATGGCCCAACTGACGTTGACGTCAGTGTCCTTGTTCAGTGCATAGGTGGCGCCTGTCGCCAGCCGCCAGGATTCGGCCATGGGCACGGTGAAGGTGCGGTCGCCGTCCGACACGGCGCTGCTGTCGTAAGCCACGCCGAAGTTCCACAACAATTGCGGGGTGGCCTGAAATTGCGCGCCGAGCGACAGGTGCCAGGTGTCTTTGTAGTTGGCGTCGACGGTGGTCGAGCGGGCATCGTTGGCCGACGTGTCGACCTGGACGGCGATCTCGCCGAATTCTGACCAGTCCTGCCAGTTGACCGAGGCGAGCAAGGCCCACTGCCGGTCCAGTTGCTGGAACAGGCTCAAGGTGACAGTTTGCGGGACTGTCATGTCGAGTTGGGTCTGGGTGCCGTCCAGGCGTCGTAACAACGGGCCGTCGCCCTTGACGTCGAGACCGTCCTCGAACTCCAGATCGAGCTTGCTGGTGTAGGCCAGGCCAATGCGGGTGCCGGGCTGCGGGGCATAGATCACCCCCACGTTCGCGCCGAAGCCCCAATCCTTGTCCTTATATTTGAACTGGCCGTCGCTGCGGTCGGTGAAGCCGAACGGTGAACGGTCAATGGCGGTCTGGGCTTGCAGCATGCCGTACATGGCCTTGACGCCGACGCCTACCGACCATTGCTCATTGAAACGGTAAGCCACGCTCGGCACCAACGACAGTCCGAGCAGGCTGGAATTCTGCGCGAAGTAACGCCCGGACCATTCGTTGTCGTAATTGACCGCCAGGCCGAAATCGCCGTATTGGCCGAAGCCCACGCTCCAGTGATCATCCAGTTCATGGCTGATGAAAAAACTGCCGCCAGGCATTGGATCGAGGGCATTGCCACTGCCGCTGCCCGCGACGTTGGTGTCATCGTCGCGATCGAATTTGAGGTTGCCGTAGAGCACCTGCAAGCCACCGGTGATCTGCGTACCCGCCAGGTAACTCATACCGGCCGGATTGCTGGCAATGGTGGATGGACCCTGGGCGCGTGCTGCGGCACCGGCGTTCGCCAGGCCGGCGTTATCGGTGCCGATTTCGTAGAGCATGATGCCGCCAGCCCAGGCGTGCTGACAGCACAAGGCGAGAAGGGCTACGACGGGCAGAGCAGATACTTTTTTCTGCATGGTGTCGGTACCCGGAAACCGTCCCCCGACGGCTCCGCAAAAGTGGTGTCCCCGCGAAAAGAGCGTAGGTTCAAATCGATAAAAAGCCAGTAAGCACCGTGCATCCTGTGGGAGCGAGCCTGCTCGCGAAGAGGTCATCCCATCCAGCATTCATGTTGACTGACCCACCGCTTTCGTCGGAACGCCGCCCGGAGCCGGCTCGCTCCCACAGTTGGATGTTGTCAGTCGAGTGATTAAAACCGATAGTTCAGGCCCAGGGTCAACGAGCGTTCCGGCGCCGGTTGGCGACCCCATGGGCTGGTGTCGATGCCACGGAAGTAATACTCGCGGTTGAACAGGTTGCTGACCCCGGCCGAGGCGGTCAGGGTGCTGTGGTCCTGCAGCTTGAATTCCCGTTCTATCGCGGTATTCCACACCCAATAGGCCGGGAGCTTGCCCACGGATGCGGTCGCGTCTTCGTCACCGGAATTGGCGGCATCGGTGTAGGCGCTGCTGACGAACAGGCCGTCGAGGCTGTAGGTCCAGTGTTCGGCGAAGCGGTAACGGCCATCGATATTGAATTGATTACGCGAGGCGTACGGTACCTCGTTGTCCTTGAAATCGCCGTTGCGCTGCCTGGCATCGAGGTAGGCGTAGCTGGCGTGCAGGTCCAGATCGGGCAGCGCCGACGGGGTCCAGAACACTTCGGTTTCGATGCCCTGGTGACGGGTGCTGCCGAGGTTGACGAAGCGGTCGGTGGTGGCGTTGTAAACGATCTGGTCGCTGAAATCGATGCGGTACACACCGAAGTCCACGCGCAAACCTTGCCACGGCGTGTAACGCACGCCCGTTTCATAGTTCCAGGCCAGTTCGGCGCCGACGTCGCCTTCCTTGACGATCTGCGTGACCTGCGGCGGGCGCAGGGATTTTTGCGCGTTGGCATAGACGAACCAGTCATCGCTGGCCTGGAAGCCAACGGTCAGGCCCGGCAGCCATTCCTCGGACTTGTTCTCGTGTTGGAAACCGGTGATGCCGTCGTCGTAGTTCATGGTCGCGTTTTCATAACGCACGCCCGGGGTGATGGTCAGGCGGTTGTCGAACAGGCCGATGGCGTTGCTGAGGTAAAACGCCTTGGCCTCGTCGTCGAAGGTCCAGTCGCGGAACGGCGTGGTCTTGCCCGTGGCCAGGCTTTGCCGGTTGACCTTGTAGTCGATGTCTTCACGCACGTAACGCGCCCCCAGCAACCAGGTCTGGCTGAGTCGGTCGCCGTCGATGCTCATGCTCAGGCGCGGTTCGCTGCCCCAGACCTTGAAGTCCCGCGGGCCGTCCTGCCTGGTCACTGCCGCGCCGTCCGGGGTGAAGGGCAGGCCGACCACGAAATTGCGGTAGCTGTTGTGGGCGAAATTCGTCCAGCTGAACTCCACCGAGTCGAACGGCCCGATGGCGCCGAGCTGTTGCGTGTACGTGCCCCAGACCCGGTCGGTGTCGCCTTCGAAACGGTCCAGCGGCCGGGTCGACTGGCGCGGATCGTCCTTGTAGTCCTTGACGCTCAGCGCACCGGCCAGGTCCATGTCGGCCTGGTAGCGCTGCACGCCGAAGCTCAGGTCGCGGTCATCGTCGATGTTCCATTGGCCGCGCAGGCGATAGTTCTGGATATCGCTGTCGGAATGTTCGCGGGCGGTGTCGCCGTTGAGGGTGTTGAGGTCCAGTTGCAGGCCGAAATTGTCGGTCAGATAGCCGCCGGTGCCGAGGTAGGTGTCCCACAGCTGGTGGCCGCCGGCGTTGAAGGTGGTGCGCTCCTGCAGGGTGGTTTCCCACTCCTTGGGGATCGGCTTGCTGATGAAGTTGATCACCCCGCCGACGTTGTTCGGGCCGTATTGCACGGCAGCACCACCGCGCACGACATCGATGCGGTCGACCGTGGCCAGGGTCACCGGGAACAGCGACAAACCGGTCTGGCCATAAGGCGCCAGGGCCAGGGGAATGCCATCGGACAAGGCCTGCACCCGGCCGCTGCGGCTTTCATACAGGCCGCGCACGGAAATCTGCGGCAGGGCGCCGGTGCCTGTTTCATCGAAGATCTTTACGCTCGGTACCCGTTGCAGCGCATCGTCCACGCCACGCACGCTGGCTTTATGCAGGTCGGCTTCCTTGACCATCGAACGGCTGCCGGCGTAGGCGAGGACTTCCGGGTCGGTCGCGCCGCCGAGCACATCGCCACGGATCACCATGGGGGCGATGTACTCGACTTCGGCGGGCTTGATGGCGACGGGCTCCGGTGTTTGAGCCGGGACGATGACGAAGGTGTGCTCGTCGCGCACCTGGGTTTTCAGGCCGCTGTGGTCGAGCAATTGCGCCAGGGCCTGCTGTGGCGTGTAGCTGCCCTTGAGCGCCTTGGTGGTTTTGCCAAGCGTGATGTCGCTGGCAAAGATAATCTGCACCGACAATTGCCGTGATAGCGCATTGAGCGCCTTGTCCAGGCGGGTGCCCGGCAGGTCAAGTTCAACCTTTTCCTGCGCGTGAGCCGTTGCCCCGAGGGCGAGCAACAGGCTGGCGGCGAGGGCGGACAGTGGCAAAGGCCGGCGGTGCTTCATGGACGGTGTTCCTTGGAAAGTGAGGGCTGTACTGACTAGCCGCCACGAGCGCGGGAAAACCCTACCTGTGTCTTTGAAGTTTTTTTGCTTGTGGTGGGTGCTTTGGGTGTGCAGATGGATTGGATCGGGTGTATATCCAATGCTTCGGTAACGGCCGCTTAGGGTTTCGCTTTTACGGCGAGTCACTTGGAGAAGCGCCGATGGAGGTCGTCACAGGTTGACGGACAGGCTCAGGGCGTGGGGTGGCGTCCACCGCAAAAGCAAAAAGCGAGGCGGCCTAGTAGCCGACCTGATTGCATGCTTGTCCGCGATCCTCTTGTGGGAGCGAGCCTGCTCGCGAAGACGGTCTGGCAGCCAACCTGATTTTAGCGGGTGCAGTCGTACCCCTGGAGCAATGCTTGCTCGCGATGAACGCCCAGACAGCGCGATCCTCCAGACAGGGCGCGTTATCGTTGACGTCCTTCGCGAGCAGGCTCGCTCCCACAG
>NZ_JBSVWS010000209.1:0-8565 GCF_054071155.1 Pseudomonas sp. SDO5532_S415
AGCAACAGGCGGCCTAAATACCGTAACTGGTGTCCGGAAATACTTGACCAGAACAAGCTCGCTCCTACAGGAGGGTGGGGTGATCGTACAACCGCGTTGAGCTATGATGCGGTTTCAGCCGAATTTTTCGAGACAGATGTTCACCATGGAAAACCCGAACGACGCACCACGTCTCCCTCGCAAGCGCCGCAGCCTCGCTCAGGAACTGGTGACGGTGCTGTCCGAGCAGATCCGCGACGGTCACCTCAAGCGGGGCGACAAGTTGCCCACCGAGTCGGCGATCATGGATGCCCATGGCGTCAGCCGCACGGTGGTGCGCGAAGCGATTTCCCGTTTGCAGGCGGCGGGGCAGGTGGAAACCCGTCACGGCATCGGCACCTTCGTGCTCGACACGCCGAGCCCGAGCGGTTTCCGCATCGACCCGGCCACCGTGGTCACTTTGCGTGACGTGCTGGCCATTCTGGAACTGCGCATCAGCCTGGAAGTGGAGTCCGCCGGTCTGGCCGCGCAGCGTCGTAGCCCCGAGCAGTTGGCGTTGATGCGTGCCGCGCTGGATGCGTTGAATGAAAGTGTCTCCCACGCCAGCGATGCCGTGGCCTCGGACTTCCAGTTCCATCTGCAGATTGCGCTGGCCACCGGCAACCGCTACTTCACTGACATCATGACCCACCTGGGTACCAGCATCATCCCGCGCACCCGCCTCAACTCCGCGCGACTGGCCCATGACGATCAGCAGCACTACATGAATCGCCTGAGCCGCGAGCACGAAGAAATCTACGATGCCATCGCCCGCCAGGACTCCGACGCCGCCCGCGCGGCGATGCGCCTGCACCTGACCAACAGCCGTGAGCGGTTGCGTCATGCCCACGAAGAGGCTGAGGCGCAGCGGGGCTGAGGCTAGGCGAGGACCTTGATGGTGATCGGTTCTGACAAAATTTCGCCGGTTTCTTCAGACACGATGTAAGCCAGTGTTATCTCGCAGCCCACGTACTGTAGGAGCACCGCAAGGGGAACAGATAATTTGGGGGGGGCTGTATCCACGTCTGTTCGCCAAGAAGGTTTGCCGGTGGCTTTTATGCTCGCCTTGATTTCATTACCGGGCGCCAGATGCTTCGAAGGCGGAATGGTGGCTTCCAGATTGCCCTTGAGTTGGGACAGCTTCACCTCAAAAGGTTGAGCCTTGGACCTCGTGGCATTGGGGTCAAGATTAGGTGCGGGTGGTAAAGGCATGACTGAATCTCCCTATAAGGCGTCGTAACCAGACTGTGACGCGGAGCCGGGTGGCCAGCCCCAGTGCACGATAACGTGGTGGCTCACTTGATCGTCAGTAAAACACGGTCCGAGTTCTTATCCACCGAAAAGGCGATGTCGGGAACTGTTAGAAATAACAGTTCCGATAAGCGGCACTTCCCTCTAAAAGACGTTGGCTGGAGTGATCCATTGCCTGTCAGGCACTCTTCGCGAGCAGGCTCGCTCCCACAGTTGGTCGTGGTGGTTCGCACTGTTGTGTTCGCCGATGATCCATTGTGGGAGCGAGCCTGCTCGCGAAAGGGCCGCAAGCCACGCCACAAATTTTCAGTCATTTCCGGGTTACCAGACTCAATCTTCCGACAACGTATCTCCAGCAAGCTTGTGGGTAAAACCACTTGATACAAATTTCTTGCACCGAGAGCCTATGAAACAAGGCTCTTAACCCGCCTTGTCCAACAATTTTCCCCTTCGACGATGAAATGCAGTTGACGGTTGTATTTTAAGTTGTACGATGACCTACAACTTCAGCGCAGAGCTGAACGGTCTTCTCACACAACGTCGCAACTCAGGGTGTTCGAATAATGAATCCACAAGAACTGAAGTCCATCCTTTCTTCCGGTCTGCTGTCTTTCCCGGTCACCGATTTCAATGCCCAGGGCGATTTCAACCGCGCTGGCTACATCAAGCGTCTGGAATGGCTGGCCCCATACGGCGCCTCGGCTCTTTTCGCCGCGGGCGGCACCGGTGAGTTCTTCTCCCTGGCGGCCAGTGAATACTCGGAAATCATCAAGACTGCCGTCGACACTTGCGCTACCAGCGTGCCGATTCTGGCCGGTGTCGGTGGTTCGACCCGTCAGGCCATCGAGTACGCTCAGGAAGCCGAGCGCCTGGGCGCCAAAGGTCTGTTGCTGCTGCCGCACTACCTGACCGAAGCCAGCCAGGATGGCGTGGCCGCCCATGTTGAAGCTGTGTGCAAATCGGTCAACATCGGCGTCGTGGTTTACAACCGTAACGTCTGCCGCCTGACCGCACCGCTGCTGGAACGTCTGGCCGAGCGCTGCCCGAACCTGATCGGCTACAAGGATGGCCTGGGCGATATCGAGTTGATGGTGTCGATCCGTCGCCGCCTCGGTGATCGCTTCAGCTACCTGGGTGGTTTGCCGACCGCTGAAGTCTACGCCGCGGCTTACAAGGCGCTGGGCGTGCCGGTCTACTCCTCGGCGGTGTTCAACTTCATCCCGAAAACCGCGATGGACTTCTACCACGCCATTGCCCGCGAAGATCACGCCACCGTCGGCAAGATCATCGACGACTTCTTCCTGCCGTACCTGGACATTCGTAACCGCAAGGCCGGTTACGCCGTGAGCATCGTCAAGGCCGGGGCAAAAATTGCCGGCTATGACGCAGGTCCTGTGCGTGCACCGCTGACCGACCTGACCGGCGAAGAGTATGAAATGCTCGCCGCGCTGATCGACAAGCAAGGTGCGCAGTAACACAACCGATTAAACGAGGCCGCTGAGTATTCAGCGGCCTTTTGCGTGAAGCTTTTCGTATCGAGGGCCGTCCAGTGACAAAGCGCTACGACAACTACATCAACGGTGAATGGGTCGCCGGTGCCGATTATTCGGCCAACATCAACCCGTCCGAATTGAGCGACAACATCGGCGACTACGCCAAGGCTGACCTGGCCCAGGTCAACGCCGCTATCGACGCCGCCCGTGCTGCGTTCCCGGCGTGGTCCACGTCCGGTATTCAGGCGCGTCACGATTCCCTGGATAAAGTCGGCACCGAAATCCTTGCTCGTCGCGAAGAGCTCGGCACCCTGCTGGCCCGGGAAGAGGGCAAGACCCTGCCTGAAGCCATCGGCGAAGTGACCCGCGCCGGCAACATCTTCAAGTTCTTCGCCGGTGAATGCCTGCGCCTGTCCGGCGACTATGTGCCTTCGGTGCGTCCGGGCGTCAACGTTGAAGTCACTCGCGAAGCCCTGGGCGTGGTCGGCTTGATCACGCCGTGGAACTTCCCGATCGCCATCCCGTCGTGGAAAATCGCCCCGGCCCTGGCCTACGGCAACTGCGTGGTGCTCAAACCTGCGGACCTGGTGCCAGGTTGCGCCTGGGCGCTGGCGGAAATCATCTCCCGCGCAGGCTTCCCGGCCGGTGTGTTCAACCTGGTGATGGGCAGCGGTCGCGTAGTGGGCGAAGCGCTGGTCAACAGCCCGAAAGTCGACGGCATCAGCTTCACCGGCTCGGTGGGTGTCGGTCGTCAGATCGCTGTCAGCTGCGTATCGCGTCAGGCAAAAGTCCAGCTGGAAATGGGCGGCAAGAACCCGCAGATCATTCTTGACGACGCCGACCTCAAACAAGCGGTCGAGCTGTCCGTGCAGAGTGCGTTCTACTCCACCGGCCAGCGTTGCACGGCCTCCAGCCGCCTGATCGTCACCGCCGGGATTCACGACAAGTTCGTCGAAGCCATGGCCGAGCGCATGAAGTCGATCAAGGTCGGCCACGCGTTGAAGGCAGGCACCGACATCGGTCCGGTGGTTTCCCAGGCGCAGCTTGAACAGGACATGAAGTACATCGACATCGGCCAGTCCGAAGGCGCGCGTCTGGTCAGTGGCGGTGGTCTGGTGACTTGCGACACCGAAGGTTACTTCCTCGCGCCGACCCTGTTTGCCGACAGTGAAGCGTCGATGCGTATCAGCCGCGAAGAGATCTTCGGTCCGGTGGCCAACATCGTCCGCGTGGCCGATTACGACGCTGCGCTGGCCATGGCCAACGACACCGAGTTCGGTCTGTCGGCGGGCATCGCCACGACGTCGCTGAAGTACGCCAACCACTTCAAGCGCCACTCCCAGGCCGGGATGGTGATGGTCAACCTGCCGACCGCCGGCGTGGATTACCACGTTCCGTTCGGTGGGCGTAAAGGTTCATCCTATGGATCACGTGAGCAAGGCCGCTATGCGCAAGAGTTCTACACGGTCGTGAAGACCAGCTACATCGGCTCCTGATCCACCGCAACACCCTGTAGGAGCGAGCCCTGCTCGCGATGGTCGCAAGGACGCGGCGGTAAACCTGATGCCCCGCGTCATCGTTGACGACCATCGCGAGCAGGGCTCGCTCCTATAGGGAACGAACAAAGATTCACCCGCGCATAAAAATAATTTGTGGGAGTACATCTACATGCAATCGACCCAGAAGCCGACTCACGTCCGCTATTTGATCCTGCTCATGCTGTTTCTGGTGACCACGATCAACTACGCCGACCGGGCTACCATCGCAATCGCCGGCTCCAGCCTGCAAAAAGACCTCGGCATTGACGCGGTCACCCTCGGCTATATCTTCTCTGCATTCGGTTGGGCCTACGTGGCCGGGCAAATTCCCGGCGGCTGGTTGCTGGACCGTTTCGGTTCGAAAAAAATCTATGCACTGAGCATTTTCACCTGGTCGCTGTTCACCGTGCTGCAAGGCTTTGTCGGTGAGTTCGGCATGTCCACGGCAGTGGTGGCGCTGTTCATGCTGCGCTTCCTGGTGGGCCTGGCCGAAGCGCCGTCCTTCCCCGGCAACGCCCGCATTGTCGCAGCCTGGTTTCCTACCGCTGAACGCGGCACCGCCTCGGCGATCTTCAACTCGGCGCAATACTTCGCCACTGTGTTGTTCGCACCGCTGATGGGCTGGATCGTCTATGCCTTCGGCTGGAAGCACGTGTTCATCGTCATGGGTATCCTCGGCATCGTCTTCTCGCTGATCTGGTTGAAGGTGATCTACGGTCCGCGCGAACACCCGTTGATCAATGACGCCGAGTTCAAGCACATCGCCGATAATGGCGGCATGGTCGACATGGACCAGGCCAAGGGCAAAAAATCCGACGGTCCGAAGTGGGACTACATCCGCCAGTTGCTGACCAACCGCATGATGCTGGGCGTGTATCTGGGCCAGTATTGCATCAACGGCATCACTTACTTCTTCCTGACCTGGTTCCCGGTGTACCTGGTGCAAGAGCGTGGCATGACCATCCTCAAGGCCGGTTTCATTGCCTCGTTGCCGGCGATCTGCGGCTTTATCGGTGGGGTGCTCGGCGGGGTGATTTCCGATTACCTGCTGCGCAAGGGCCATTCCCTGACCTTCGCCCGCAAGGCGCCGATCATTGCCGGCCTGCTGGTTTCGAGCAGCATCGTGGCTTGCAACTATGTGGACGTTGAATGGATGGTCGTTGGCTTCATGGCCCTGGCGTTCTTCGGCAAAGGCGTGGGCGCACTGGGTTGGGCTGTGGTCTCCGACACCTCGCCAAAACAGATCGCCGGTCTCAGCGGTGGCCTGTTCAACACCTTCGGCAACCTGGCGTCGATCACCACGCCGATCGTCATCGGCTACATCATCAGCTCCACCGGCTCGTTCAAATGGGCACTGGTGTTCGTTGGTTGCAACGCACTGGTCGCGGTGTTCAGCTATCTGGTCATCGTAGGTCCGATCAAGCGCGTGGTGCTCAAGGAGCCACCGGTCAGCGGCCCTGAAACCCACAACAAATTGTCTCAAGCGCATTCCTGAGGAGCGGCGTCATGCAGTTGATTGAACATTCCGACTCGCCGCGCTACATCCGCCTGCACGAGCGGGACAACGTAGTGATCGTGGTCAACGACCAGGGCGTACCGGCCGGTACCGCGTTCGCTGATGGGCTGGTCACCGTGGACTTCGTGCCGCAGAGTCACAAGGTCACCCTGGAAGACATTCCCGAGGGTGGGCAGGTGATTC
Organism: Pseudomonas sp. SDO5532_S415; assembly: GCF_054071155.1. Lineage (NCBI taxonomy): Bacteria > Pseudomonadati > Pseudomonadota > Gammaproteobacteria > Pseudomonadales > Pseudomonadaceae > Pseudomonas > Pseudomonas sp. SDO5532_S415. Next base: position 6,000 of record NZ_JBSVWS010000209.1, read on the forward strand.
GTTACGGCCAGACCATTGGCTATGCGTTGCAGCCGATTCCGCGCGGCAGCTGGGTCAAGGAAGATCAACTGCGCATGCCGACCGCGCCACCGTTGGACAGCCTTCCGCTGTCCACCGAGGTGCCGGCCGCGCAAGCACCGCTGGAAGGCTTCACCTTCGAGGGTTATCGCAATGCCGACGGCACCGTCGGCACGCGCAACATTCTTGGTATTACCACCACGGTGCAATGCGTGACCGGCGTGCTGGATCACGCGGTCAAGCGTATCAAGGACGAGCTGTTGCCCAAGTACCCGCACGTCGACGACGTGGTGGCGTTGACCCACAGTTACGGCTGTGGCGTGGCGATCACCGCCACCGACGCGTACATCCCGATTCGCACCGTGCGCAATCTCGCGCGCAACCCGAACCTGGGTGGCGAGGCGTTGGTGATCAGCCTGGGCTGCGAGAAATTGCAGGCCGGGCAGGTGATGCACGAGGACGACAGCTCGGTGGATCTGAGCGAGCCATGGTTGTATCGCTTGCAGGATTCCAGTCACGGTTTTACCGAGATGATCGAGCAGATCATGGAGCTGGCTGAAGTGCGTCTGAAGAAGCTCGATCAACGCCGTCGGGAAACCGTGCCGGCGTCCGAGCTGATCCTGGGTATGCAGTGCGGCGGCAGCGATGCGTTTTCCGGAATCACCGCGAACCCGGCCTTGGGCTATGCCTCTGACTTGTTGCTGCGCGCCGGTGCGACGGTGATGTTCTCCGAAGTGACCGAAGTGCGCGACGCGATCTACCTGCTGACCTCCCGCGCGCAAACCAAAGAAGTGGCGCAGGAGCTGGTGCGGGAAATGGACTGGTACGACCGCTACCTGGCCAAGGGCGAAGCGGACCGCAGTGCCAACACCACGCCAGGCAACAAGAAGGGCGGCTTGTCGAATATTGTCGAGAAGTCTCTGGGCTCGATCGTCAAGTCCGGCAGTAGCGCGATCAGCGGCGTGCTCGGCCCTGGCGAGCGGTTCAAGGAAAAAGGCCTGATTTTCTGCGCGACCCCGGCCAGCGACTTTGTCTGCGGGACGTTGCAGTTGGCGGCAGGGATGAACCTGCACGTGTTCACCACGGGTCGCGGCACGCCTTACGGGCTGGCCATGGCGCCGGTGGTGAAAGTGTCGACCCGGACCGAACTGGCGCAACGCTGGCCGGACCTGATCGATATTGACGCCGGGCGCATCGCTACCGGGCGCGCTTCAATCGAAGACCTCGGCTGGGAGTTGTTCCACTACTACCTGGACGTGGCCAGCGGCAAGAAGCAGACCTGGGCGGAGCAACACAAGCTGCACAATGACATTACCTTGTTCAATCCGGCGCCGATCACCTGAGTTGTGGCGAGGGAGCTTGCTCCCGTTGGACTGCGTAGCAGTCCCCTCTTTTGGGGCCGCTTCGCGACCCAACGGGAGCCAGCTCCCTCGCCACAGATTACTTATCGCCTGCCAGAATAGTGGTCAACCAGACGCCGATGTCTTCGGTGGCTTATCATTAGCCCCCTAACGACGCCCACCTCAAGGTCTTCTCCGGCATGCTGGCAATTTTCCTCGAAACCCTGAACATCACCGCACCGGTGTTCGCCATGCTGTTTCTGGGGGTGTTGCTCAAGCGCATCGACTGGATCAACGATAACTTCATCCACACTGCGTCGGCCCTGGTGTTCAACGTCACCATGCCGGCGTTGCTGTTTCTGGGCATTTTGCATGCCGACTTGCACGCCGCGCTGCAACCGGCGCTGCTGATCTATTTCTCCCTCGCGACCCTGGCGTGTTTTGCCATTGCCTGGGGCTGGGCGATTCTCAAATGTCCGCGTGAAGACCGCGGGATCTACACCCAGGGCGCCTTTCGCGGCAACAACGGGGTGATCGGACTGGCGCTGGCGGCAAGCATGTACGGTGACTACGGGATTTCCCTCGGGGCGATTCTCGCGGCGCTGGTGATCCTGTTCTACAACACGCTGTCGACCATTGTGCTGGCGGTGTACAGCCCGGTGATCAAGTCCGATCCGTGGAGCATCTGCAAAAGCGTGGTCAGCAACCCGCTGATCATCAGCGTGATCGCGGCGGCGCCCTTTGCCTACTTCAAGATCAGCCTGCCGGGGTGGCTGGAAACCTCAGGCCAATACTTGGCGCAAACCACCTTGCCGCTGGCGCTGATCTGCATCGGCGGCACGCTGTCGCTCGCGGCGATGCGTAAAAGCGGTTCAATGGCGCTCAGTTCAAGCCTGGTGAAAATGCTCGGCCTGCCCATACTGGCGACGCTGGGCGCGTGGCTCTGGGGGTTTCGTGGGGCGGAGTTGGGAATTCTGTTTCTGTATTTCGGCAGCCCGACCGCGGCCGCCAGTTTCGTCATGGCCCGGGCGGCGGACGGTAATCATGAGCTGGCGGCGGCGATCATCGTCATCACCACGCTGATGGCGGCGGTCACCACCAACATCGGGATCTTTTTGTTGCAGTGGGGGGGGTGGATTTAGCCTTGGGACTTGCGGTGGTTTTCAGATCCATTCGCGAGCAGGCTCGCTCCCACAGGGGGATGCGTT
>NZ_JBSVWS010000210.1:0-8490 GCF_054071155.1 Pseudomonas sp. SDO5532_S415
TATGTTTTTTTGACAGACACACCGCCTTCGCGAGCAGGCTCGCTCCCACAGGGGTCCACAGGGGTTTTGTGGTGGTCAGGAAGCTGCGGTCGAGGGCTCCAGCTGTCGCTGCGCCAGCCAGATCTCTTCTTGCAACCACTGGCTGAACACCTGCAGTTGCGGCAGCGATTGCTCGGGGCGGGTCACCAGCCAGTACGACTGATGGCCTTCGACATGCACGTTGAGTACCTGGGTCAGCTGCCCGCTGGCCAGCTCCGGGGCGACCATGTGCCAGTCGGCGATGGTGATACCCAGCCCATCAACCGCCGCGCGGATCGCCAGGTCGAGCAAGTCGAATTCATAGCCACCCTGGGTATCGACACCACTGATGCGCGCCGCGTCCAGCCAGTGTTTCCAGGTCAGGTAGCGCTGGTCTTCCCGGGCCAGCACATGCAGCAGCGTCAGGCGATTGAGATCGATGCCCTGCTCGGTCCATTCCCGCGCATACAAGGTCGGCGCGCACACCGCGATATGCCGTTCCTGGAACAGCAGCGAACTGTCCAGGCCGTCCCATTCGCCGTTGCCGAAACGGATCGCGCAGTCCAGGGTGCTGGTTTCCGCCAGGCTGTCCGGCAGGCGCGTGGTAATACTCAGCTCCAGCTCCGGATGCTTTTCGCGCAGGCGCCCCAGGCGCGGCATCAGCCAACGGTTGGTGAAGGTCGGCGGCGCGTTGATGTGCAGGCGGTTGGCGTGGGATTTCTGCTGGATGCTGCGCACCGTCAACTCGATCTTGTCGAACGACTGGTGCAACGCCCGCAGCAGCACCCGGCCGGCACTGGTCAGTTCCAGGTGATGGTGACGGCGTTCCAGCAGGCTCTCGTCAAGTTGCTCCTCCAGCTGACGCACCTGGCGGCTGACCGCGCTCTGGGTCACGTTCAACAACTCCGCGGCGCGGGTAAAGCTGCCCGTGCTGCCGGCCACTTCAAAGGCTTTCAGCGCATTGAGGCCGGGCATTTTGCGTTTCATGAAAGGCTCTTGGGGTTCGGTGACAGGGCGCCAAGGATCCCACGGCAGCGGTACATTGTCCTACAGGATTTTTTCAGTAACATGCATTCGATGAAGGTTTCTCTCGATTTTTAATCGTTTGTTCATCGCACCACGGATCGCAAGACTGGCCGGCATCTCACATAAAAATAACCGAGAACTGCCACATGCCCTTCCCTGCTTCCCTGCGCGTCAGTGCGCTTTATCTCGCTCTACTCTGTACCTTTGCGGCCCCCGCCATGGCCGTGCAAGTCACCGACAATCTCGACCTCGGCGGCGCCGTGCGTGCCCGTTGGGACTACGACCCGGACCGCGACATCCAGACGTTCGGCCTGGACACGGTATTCCTCAGCGCCAAGTACAACTCCGACACCTGGATCGGTGAGGCCCAGTACCGTTTCTACGGACGCTCCTATCCCTACCGGTACACGAAGAACTACGGCGACATCCAGTTCGCCAAGCTGGCGTGGGCCGGCTACAAGTTCAACCCCGACCAGCAGGTGCAAGTGGGCCTGAACACGGTGCCGTTCGGCTTGCAGCCGTATTTCGGCAGCACCTTCTACGAAACCCTGGGCAACGTCATCGGTCTGGAAGATCTGCAAGAGGTCGGCGCCAAGTACATTCAGCAAAGTGGCGACTGGAACATCCAGGGCGGCTACTACCTGCGCCCGGCGTGGCAGGGGAAAGGCACCAGCAACGGCGTGACGTTCTCCAGCGTGGTGTCCGAGGCTGACAGCTATGTCACCGACGGCAGCAACAACCAGGAACGCAACACTCTGGTGCTGCGGGTCGCCAAGGCCCTGGAGCTGGGGCCATGGAAGTCCGAAATCGGTGTGTCGGGGCTGACCTCGTCCCTCGAGAACAAGGACACAAACGACAACGGCCGCCGCAACGCCGTGGCCGTGCACTACCTGGGCAAGAACGGTCCGTGGGGCGTGCAATTGCAGGCGGCGCGACAGCAGATGTCACCGCGCAACCCCGGAACTGACGAGCTGGTGACCCTTGGCGGCTACGACGGCACCTACAACGTCGCCAGTCGCGGCAATCTCTATGTGGCTGACCTTAGCTATGACGTGGCCGGCAAGTACCTGTTCGATCAGGTCAGCGGGGTCAAGGTCTACGCCAACTACAGCGCCTTCGACAAATCCGCCAGCGGGTTCAAGACGTCGGAGCGGGTAATTCTGGGTAGCTCGTTTGCGCTGAGCAAGTTGTGGATTGCCACAGAGTGGATGTTCGGCAAGAACGATCCGTACATTGGCGGCAGCAGCTATACCCAGAGCCTGGGGGCGGGTGGGACGGATCACTGGGAGAATCAGGTGTATGTGAACGTCGGGTACTACTTCTGATCCGGATAATTTGGCGTTATTGAGGACGCCTTCGCGAGCAGGCTCGCTCCCACAGGGGATTTGTGAATGCCACAGCCCGCTTGTGGGAGCGAGCCTGCTCGCGAATGGGCCAGCCCAAACAACACTTGCATCGGCTCATTGCCAATAGTCAGATAGACGCTACAAAACAACATCAAGAAATGAGCCCCTCCCATGCGTCAACTGCCCTCGCTCAACATGCTGCGCATCTTCGAGGAGGTCGCGCGGCATCGCAGTTTCAGCCAGGCCGCCCTTGGCCTGAACGTCACCCAGGGCGCGGTCAGCCGGCAAATCAAACAGCTCGAAGACTACCTCGGCGTGGCGCTGTTCATACGCACGCCGCAAGGCCTGTCGCTGACCGAGGCCGGCACCGCCCTTTCCCCGCACCTGAGCGATGCCTTCGACCACATCGAACGTGCCCTGCAAGCCGTGCGCGTGCCCAACTTGCGCCAGCGCCTGCGGATCGTCGCGCCACCGACCTGGGCCACGCGCTGGCTGTCGGCGCACCTGCGCGCGTTCTGTCAGCGCTACCCGGACATCAGTTTGAGCGTGACCCACCAGGCCAGTCACGACAACCTCGCCGAGATCGACTGCCACATCCGCTTCGGCCTCGAAGCGGACAGTCATTGCCACAGTCAGTTGCTGGTGATGGAACGGCACATCGCCGTGGCCAGCCCGGAGCTGTTCATCGACGGTCAGGCACCCGACCTGCAGCAGTTGCCGTTGCTGCACATCTTGCACAACGGCAAGCGTTTGAAGGTCTGGGAAAACTGGCTGGCGGCGATGAGCCGCGACGATGTCGATGCTGGGCAAGGCCTGGAATTCAGCACCCTGGACCAGGTGATCCATACCGCACTGGCCGGTGGCGGCCTGGCGGTGATCGACCGGCAGATGATCGAAAAGGAACTGGCCAACGGCAGCCTGCTGCCGATCACCCCCGTGGAGGTGATCGGACCCTATGGCTATTGGCTGGATGTGGCGAATGACAAATGGGGGTTGTCGAAGGTGCGGTTGTTTACCGAGTGGCTGGAAAGGGTCAGTAATCCCTGACACACCCCTTCCCCTCCCGTGGAAGGGTCTCCCTGTGGGAGCGAGGCTGCTCGCGAAAGCGGAGTGTCAGGGGCAGATAACGCTCTGACACACTGCCTTCGCGAGCAGGCTCGCTCCCACAAGGGATGCGTGTACACGCTTTAGATTGGGGTCGCAGCTTTGACGGCCACACCCACATGCCCCTCCACCGGACTCTGCGCCTTGCACGCCTGGCTCAAGGTCAGTGATTTGGTCTCCGGCGCCCAGGCCCAGGACAGCAGCGCGCCAATCGCCAGGATTGCCGCGAGAATGCCCATGGTCGGGCTCAAGCCGATTCCCGCCACACTCACCGGCAACAGGAAGGTGCTGACCGCCGAGCCCAATCGGCTCACCGCCGTCGCCAGACCAATGCCACTGGCGCGCACTTCGGTCGGGAAGCTCTCGGCGGGGAACACGCCCACCAGGTTACTCACCGCCGACAACACCAGGGTGAACAGCCCGAACACCAGCACCATCAGGAACGCCGCGCTGCCCGGCAGTACCGCCAACAGGAACAAGGCGATGGCGAGGATAATGAACGAGTTGATCAGGAACCCGCGGCGGGTGAACTTGATGGTGCACCAGATGCCGATCAGCGCACCGAGGATCAGCAGCATGTTCAACATCAGCTCGGTGCCGAAGCCTTCGGCCAGGCCCATCTTCTGCAGGATCGACGGCAGGAAGGTGTAGATGGCGAAGTACGGCATGACGATGCAGACGAAGAACAGGCAGTTGAACGCGGTGCGTTTGCGGTATTCACGGCTGAACAGCACCGCATAACCGGAACGGGTTTCGGTGGAACGGGTTTCGTCGAGTTCGACGTTGTCGCCCAGGAACTTTTTGACGATCGCGCGTGCCTCGGCAATACGCCCTTGGTTGACCAGCCAGCGCGGCGACTCCGGGGTACCGATGCGCGCAATCAGGATCAGCGCCGCCGGAATCGCCGACGAGGCCAGCATCCAGCGCCAGGCGTCGTCGCCGAGGCTGAGCATCGCGGTGCCGACGAAGGTCGCGGCCACGTAACCGAAGGTCCAGATCACGCTGAACGAACCGAGCAATACGCCGCGGTGCTTTTTCGGTGCGAACTCGGCGAGCATGGCGTGACCGACACTGAAGTCACCGCCCAGGCCAATACCGATCAGCACCCGGCACAGGAACAGGCTCATCGCCGTCTCGACGTAGAACTGCATGACCGAAGCGATGGTGATCAGCACGAAGCTGACCAGGAAAATTTTCTGCCGGCCGACCTTGTCGGAAATCCAGCCGAAAAACAGACTGCCAAGAAACAGACCGATCAGCGCCGAAGCCCCGATCAGGCCCTGCCAGAAAGCATCCAGTTGCATCTGCGGGCTCAGCAGGGTGAATGCGATACCGATCAGGCCGAGGATGTAGCCGTCGGTGAAATGCGCACCGAAGGTCAGGCCGGCGATCTTGATGTGAAAGCGCCCGATGGGCAGGTCGTCGATTTTTACCGGTTGTACGGACATGTAAGTCTCCAATTGTTGTTATTGACGGAGAAATGAAACCGATATTTCGGGTGGTGAAACTGTGGGAGCGAGCCTGCTCGCGAATGCGGGGTGTCAGTCAGCACCATGTTGCCTGACAGGACGCCTTCGCGAGCCGGCTCGCTCCCACAAGGGGATGGGGTGGGGTTACAGGCCCCCCATCAACAGGTATTTGATTTCCAGGTAGTCATCCAGACCGTACTTCGAACCCTCGCGCCCCAGGCCCGATTCCTTGATGCCACCGAACGGCGCCACTTCCGTGGAAATGATCCCTTCGTTGATCCCGACCATGCCTGCTTCCAGGCCTTCGGCCATGCGCCACACGCGGCCGATGTCGCGGCTGTAGAAGTAGGCCGACAAGCCGTACGGCGTATCGTTGGCCCGTTGCAGCACTTCGGCCTCGTCCTTGAAGCGGAAACACGCGGCCACCGGGCCGAAGGTTTCGTCCTGGGCGATCAACATCTCGCTGCTGGCCTCGGCGAGGATGGTCGGCTCATAGAACGTGCCACCCAACGCATGACGACGGCCACCGCACAGCACCTTGGCGCCCTTCTCCACGGCATCGCTGACATGCAATTCCACTTTGGCCAGCGCCGCCGCGTTGATCAGCGGCCCCTGTTCGGTGTCGCCTTCCAGTGCATTGCCGACGCGCATCGCCGCCACGGCTTCAGCGAGCTTGCCGGTAAAGGCTTCGTACACGCCGTCCTGGATGAAGAAGCGGTTGACGCAGACGCAGGTTTGCCCGGTGTTGCGGAATTTCGAGGCCATCGCGCCTTTCACCGCCGCGTCGATATCCGCGTCGTCGAAGACAATGAACGGTGCGTTGCCACCCAGTTCCAGCGAGACCTTTTTCAATGTGTCGGCGGCCTGGCGCATCAGCAGCTTGCCGGTGCGGGTCGAGCCGGTGAACGACAGTTTGCGCACGATGCCGCTAGCCTGCAGCGCACCGCCAATCGCCACCGCATCGCCGGACACCACGTTGAACACACCGGCGGGGATGCCCGCCTGCTCGGCCAATACCGCCAGGGCGAAGGCCGACAGCGGGGTTTCTTCCGATGGCTTGAGAATCATCGTGCAACCGGCCGCCAGCGCCGGGCCCACCTTGCGGGTGACCATGGCCAGTGGAAAATTCCACGGGGTGATCGCCGCGACTACACCGATGGCTTCCTTGACCACAATGATCCGCGCATCGGCCTTGTGACTCGGGATCACATCGCCGTAGGCGCGCTTGGCCTCTTCGGCGAACCACTCCAGAAAACTCGCGGCATACACCACTTCGCCCATGGCTTCGGCCAGTGGCTTGCCTTGTTCGCGACTAAGCAAGGTGGCCAGATCCTTCTGGTTGCTCAGCATCAACTCACCCCAGCGCTTGATGCGCTGGCTGCGTTCCTTGGCGGTGAGCTTGCGCCACGCCGGCAAGGCGCGATTGGCGGCGGCGATGGCCTGGTTGGTTTCTTCGGCGCCGGCCTTCTGCACGTCGGCGATCAACTCGCCGGTGGCCGGATTCAGCACCGGGTAGGTCGCACCACCGCCGCCCCCCACACCGCTGCACCATTGACCGTCGATGAAATTGCCGTGACGGATCAACGCGCTCATGCCACGGCCTCGGTCAGGTTGAAGCGTTCCGAGCCCGGACGGGACGAACGCAGGATACGTTTACCGGCGGTGTAATCGTTGATCACGTCGCACGGGGTGTAATTGCGTTCCAGCTCGTGCAGTTCCTCGGCATCGAGCCTGGTCTCCAGGGCCGCCAGGGCGCTGTCGAACTGTTCGGTGGTGTCGGCACCGACCAACATGCAATCCACACCCGGATGATTGGCGACCCAGGCCTGGGCAATCTGCGCGTTGGACACGCCGCGAGCACGGGCCACGCGTTGCACCGAACGGGCGATTTCGAACGAGGCTTCGTCGCTGTACATCTGCTGGGTGAAGAAGTCGGTCTGGTTGCGGGTCGACTGCACGTCGCCGGTCAACAAGCCACGGGCCAGCGGGCTGAACACCGAAATCCCCAGGCCCTGATCGCGACAGAACGGGATCATCTCGCGCTCTTCTTCGCGGTAGGCGCAATTCAGTTGCAGCTGCATGTTGATCGGCTTGACCCAGCCATTGCGCTCGCAGGCCATGAGGATTTTCGCCAGTTGCCCGGTGAGCATGGTCGAGACACCTATGTAGCGCGCCTTGCCGGAACGCACGATGTCGTTCATGGCGCTCATGGTTTCTTCGACCGGGGTGTTCACGTCAAAGTAGTGCAGCATGAACACGTCGACGTAATCCATGTCCAGGCGTTTGAGCGAAGCATCGATGCTGTCCATGATGTGCTTGCGCGAATGACCGCTGGCGTTGATACCCGGGCGGGTGCCGTAACCGACCTTGGTAGTGATCACCAGGTCTTCGCGACGGGCCAGGCGCTTGACGATGCGCCCCACTACTTCCTCGCCCACGCCGGCGGAATAGAAGTCCGCCAGGTCGATGAAGTTCACGCCATTGTCCAGCGCGTGCTTGACGATCGGCTCGCTTTTTTTCTCATCGAAGATCCACGGTTTCCAATCCGGGGTGCCCATGTTCATGGTGCCCAGGCACAGGCGGGAGACTTGCAGGCCGGAGTTGCCCAAACGGATGTATTGCATGGCGCGAACCTCAGGCTTTAGGTGTGTAGAAAGGGTTGCTGATGTGATTGACCACATCTTTGAGCTGCGCGGTTTCCGGCTTGCCGGTCAGGGCGGCGCGGATCGCGGTGCGGCAGGCGTTGTAGTTGTTCAGGTACACCGCATCCAGATCGTCGCAGGCCGGGTTGACCCAGTTGGCGGTGACGATGGCCCACTCGTCTTCCGCTTCCGACGGCAGGGTGCCGTCCAGTAGCGCTTCAAGAACCGCTTTGGCGATTCCGGCCTGGGACGCGCCCCAGGTGGCGTTGCCGTGCAGATCGCTGCTGATCGCCGCCTTGTTCACATACAGGGTCATCGGCTTGACCGGGATGTTCGGCTGGGCGATCACCATGAATGGACAATGGCCCTGGCTTGGCGACGCCAGGCTATTGGCGAAGGCCTGACCGGCCGGGCCATTGCGCGGGCCGATCAGGATGTTGATGTGCGCGGCGTTCACGCCAGGGCCTTCGAAACCTTCACCGATGTACAGGTCGAGTTCTTTCATGGGTCGTTACTCTTCTGGGATTTGGGTTGATCAGAGGTGCACGCAAGCCGTGGGATTCGCGTGGCAAATGTCGGGGTTCGAAGAGCGCAGCAGGTCGCTGGCGCAGACGCGGCAGTGATGAATGATCATGGGTGCAAACGCTCTTTTTTGTTGTTGATGAGCAGGTTTGCGATTTTTTATCACTGGGGGTTGGCGGAGCTGTAACCATAAAAAATCATGAGGGTATGACTTCAGGTCATACCCTCCGGTAACCGATGCAAAAACCTGTGGGAGCGAGCCTGCTCGCGAATGTGGTGGGTCAATCGACACTTGTATTGTCTGACACACCGCCTTCGCGAGCAGGCTCGCTCCCCCAATGGTTCGAAGCGATCTTGACTATT
>NZ_JBSVWS010000211.1:0-8369 GCF_054071155.1 Pseudomonas sp. SDO5532_S415
TGTACACCGGGCTACTGTGGGAGCGAGCCTGCTCGCGAAGAGGCCAGACCAAACACTAGGAAATCAGGCTTCGGGAAGGAACATTTCGCGACTCAACCCATGCCGCTGCATTTTTTCATTGAAGGTGCGACGCGGCAGTTGCAGTTCTTCCAGCACGGCTTTCACATCACCCTTGTGCCGGGTCAGCGCCGCACGCAGGCACTGTGCTTCAAAGGCTTCCTGCTGCGCCGCCAGAGATTGTCCGGGTTCGATGCCCGCGGGCACAGGCTCGCCAAGCCCCAGCACCTGACGCTCGGCCACGTTTGCCAGTTCGCGCACGTTGCCCGGCCAGTCGTGGCTCAGCAGATGGCTCAACTGCGGCCCGCTCAATGGCGAAAATGAACGACCCAGGCGCTCGGCGGCATGGCGGGCGAAGGATTCGTACAACAATGGAATGTCTTCGCGGCGGTCGCGCAGCGGTGGCAGACGCAATTCGGCGACATTCAATCGGTAGGCCAGATCCTCGCGAAAACGTCCGGCCCGTGCTTCGTCGAGCAGGTCCGGTTTGGTCGCGGCGATGATACGCAAATCCACGCGAATGCTCTGGTTCGACCCCAGGCGTTCGAGCTTCTGCTCCTGCAGCACCCGCAGCAATTTCACCTGTTGCGCCAAGGGCATGCTTTCGATTTCATCGAGAAACAACGTGCCGCCATCGGCGTATTCGAGTTTGCCGATGCGCTTGCCTTGGGCGCCGGTGAAGGCGCCGCTTTCGTGGCCGAACAGCTCGGCTTCGAACAATTGCTCGGGGATGGCCGCGCAGTTCAATGCAACAAAAGGTTTGTCGGCACGCGGTCCGAAGTCGTGCAGGCAACGGGCAACCAGCTCCTTGCCGCTGCCGGTTTCGCCACGGATCAGCACGTTGACCGGCAGCGCCGCCAGGTCCAGCACTTGCCCGCGCAAAACCTGCAAGCCTCGGGATACACCGAGCAGCGTAGCATCGAGCTTGGCGCGGTTGTCTGCCTGTTCGTGCAGGGCGCGGTTTTCCAGGACCAGTCGGCGCTTGTCCAGAGCCCGGCGCAGGCTGCCGAGCAGGGTTTCGGGGCTGAAGGGTTTTTCCAGAAAGTCGTAGGCGCCATCGCGCATCGCATCGACAGCCATGGGGACGTCGCCGTGGCCTGTCAGCAGGATCACCGGCAGGTCGGCATCACGGCGCTGGACCTCGGCCAACAGTTCCAGGCCGGTCATGCCGGGCATGCGCACATCGCTGAGAATCACCCCGGCAAAATGCTTCGGTAACTGCGCCAGGCACTCGTCGGCACGGCTGAACAACTGCACTTCGAATCCCGACAGGCTCAGCCATTGTTCGACGGCGCTGCGGATGCTGCTTTCGTCGTCCACGACCATCACTGAGTTGAGCATGAGCCATGGGCCTCCAGATCGATGGGTAGGGTCAGGGTGAAGACCGCGCCATTGGCGTGATTTTCGGCCGTCAGGGAACCGCCCGATTCGTGAACGATAGCGAAAGAAACCGCCAGGCCGATACCCAGGCCATCGCCCACCGGTTTGGTGGTGAAAAATGGATCAAACACCTTGGACAGGTTTTCTGGCGCGATGCCGCTGCCGTTGTCGATAACGCTCAAGTGCCACACTTGTTCTTCGGCTTCGAGGCGGATTTCCAGGCGCTTGCAGGGTTTGTCCTGCATCGCATCCAGCGCATTGCGCAGCAGGTTGATCAGCACCTGCTCCAGGCGAATCGCGTCGCCGCGGACCCAGGCCGGGCGTGCCAGGTGCAGCACTGTGCTGACTTGCTCGTCGCGTAACCGGGTGTCGAGCAGATGCAGCGACTGGTCGACCACCGCCGCCAGGTCCAGGCGTTCGCGCAAGCCACTGGGGCTTTTGCGGGCAAAGGTTTTCAGGTGACCGGTGAGGGCTGCCATGCGCGTCAGCATCTCGTCTACCGGCTTGAGTGCCTTGTACGCTTCGTCGACCCGTCCGTGATCAAGCAGCAGCCTCAGCGTCGCAAGTTGCATGCGCTGGGCCGTCAGCGGTTGATTGATCTCGTGGGCCAGGGCGGCCGACATCTGCCCGAGAGCGGCGAGTTTGGCCGATTGCACCAGGCCGTCCTGGGCGGTGCGCAGGTCGCGGGTACGTTCTTCCACCAGTTGTTCGAGCTCCTCGCGACTGCGCTGACGCAGTTTGGCCAAACGCCAGCGCTGATTGAGAAACAGCAGCAGGAACACCAGGGTCAGCCACAATCCGGCCGCAGCGAGTGCGGCGTTGCGGCTGTCTTCGAAGGCAACCTGGGGACGGCGCAGCAAGTGCAGGGTCCAGCCCTCGGCGGCGAGCGGCAAGGATTCCCACAGGTAGTCGGCATCACTGTCCGGACCCTTCACCCGTACCAGTTCACTGTTGTCGTCGAAGCGGCGCAACGATTGGTATTCAAGCGGCGTCAATGGCTGCTTGTTGTATTGGCGGGTGGCCTTGAGTTCGGCGTGATCGCTGTCGCTCAGCGGTTTCAAGTGCCGGTAGCGCCAGCCTGGCTGATTGGCGATGAAGATGATCCCGCGGGCGTCGCTGACCAGCAACGTGTCGTTACCCTGGCGCCATTCGCGCTCCAGCTCGGGAAACTCGAGTTTGACCACCATGGCGCCGAGAAACTGCCCGTCGTCGTTGGTCACGGCGCTGGACAGGAAGTACCCCGGAATACCGCTGGTCACCCCCACCGCATAAAAGCGTCCGGTGCCCTGGGTACGGGTCTGGTTGAAGTAGGGACGAAACCCGTAGTTGTGGCCGACGTAACTGCTGGGCAAGCGCCAGTTGCTCGCCGCCACGGCCAGACCGGTGCGATCGAGTAATTCCAGGGTCGAGGAATCGGCGGCACCGTTGATTTTTTCCAGTTTGCGGTTCAGCACGTCCTGTTGCTCGGGGCTGACCGGTCCTTTGAGCGCGTCGCGCAATTGCGGGTCCAGCGCCAGTACCGAGGGAAGGGCGCGGTAGCGTTCGATCAAGGTATGCAGCGAGGTGGCGTAAAGCGCCAGTTGCTGATTGGCACGGGCCGCGTCTTCGACCAGGGATTGGCGCACGGTGTGGCGCATGGCCAGGGTGGCGACAATGGCGGCACCGGCGATGATCACCAAGGTATAGAGCGTCAAGCGCAGGGGGCGGGATGACAAGAACATGCTGGGCATTACACATGGGGTACGGAGGGGGCGCACCATAACATGAGCGACTTCTCCTTGTGGGAGCGAGCCTGCTCGCGAAGGTCATCAACGATAATGCGTTCGTCCTGCTGAACGCGTTGTCCTCAGGTTTTTCGCGAGCAGGCTCGCTCCCACAAAAGCCGGTGATGGGCCAATAAAAAAGGCGACAGGGATAGCCCTGTCGCCTTTTTCGGGTCAGTCCAAGTGCTTACTGCACTTCAACCGCCAGGCTTTCACTGATCTTTTGCTGCCAGATGGCAGGACCGGTGATGTGTACCGACTCGCCTTTGCTGTCGACTGCAACAGTGACAGGCATGTCTTTGACGTCGAACTCGTAGATCGCTTCCATCCCCAGTTCGGCGAACGCCACCACGCGGGATTTCTTGATCGCTTGCGCCACCAGGTAAGCCGCGCCGCCCACTGCCATCAGGTAAACGGCTTTGTGGTCCTTGATCGCGTCGATGGCGGTCGGACCGCGCTCGGATTTGCCGATCATGCCCAGCAGGCCGGTTTGCTCGAGGATCTGACGGGTGAACTTGTCCATTCGCGTCGCGGTGGTCGGACCGGCAGGGCCCACCACTTCTTCGCGCACCGGATCGACCGGGCCGACGTAATAGATGAAGCGACCTTTGAGGTCCACCGGCAGGGTTTCGCCCTTGTTCAGCATCTCGACCATGCGCTTGTGTGCGGCGTCGCGACCGGTGAGCATTTTGCCGTTGAGCAGGACGGTTTCGCCCGGCTTCCAGCTCTGCACTTCTTCCGGGGTCAGGGTGTCGAGGTTAACGCGGCGGGCCGACGGACCGGCTTCCCAGACGATTTCCGGGTAGGCGTCCAAAGGTGGCGCTTCCAGCGATGCCGGACCGGAGCCGTCGAGCACGAAGTGCGCGTGACGGGTAGCGGCGCAGTTCGGGATCATGCACACCGGCAACGAAGCGGCGTGGGTCGGGTAGTCCATGATCTTCACGTCGAGCACGGTGGTCAGGCCGCCCAGGCCCTGGGCGCCGATGCCCAGCTGGTTGACCTTCTCGAAAAGCTCCAGACGCATTTCTTCGATACGGTTTTGCGGGCCGCGGGCCTTCAGCTCATGGATGTCGATGGATTCCATCAACACTTCCTTGGCCATCACCGCGGCTTTCTCGGCGGTGCCGCCGATGCCGATGCCGAGCATGCCCGGTGGGCACCAGCCGGCACCCATGGTCGGAACGGTCTTCAGAACCCAGTCGACGATCGAGTCGGACGGGTTGAGCATGGCCATTTTCGACTTGTTCTCGGAACCGCCGCCCTTGGCCGCCACGTCCACTTCCACGGTGTTACCCGGAACGATGGAGTAGTGGATAACGGCCGGGGTGTTGTCCTTGGTGTTCTTGCGAGCGCCCGCCGGGTCGGCGAGGATCGAAGCGCGCAGGACGTTTTCCGGCAGGTTGTAGGCGCGACGCACGCCTTCGTTGATCATGTCGTCCAGGCTCATGGTCGCGCCGTCCCAACGCACGTCCATGCCCACGCGGACAAACACGGTCACGATGCCGGTGTCCTGGCAGATCGGACGGTGGCCGGTGGCGCACATGCGCGAGTTGATCAGGATCTGCGCCATGGAATCACGGGCTGCCGGCGATTCTTCGCGCAGGTAGGCCTCGTGCATCGCCTGGATGAAATCCACGGGGTGGTAATAGGAAATGAACTGCAGGGCGTCGGCAACGCTCTGTATCAGGTCGTCTTGCTTGATCACGGTCATGAGTCGCGCTCCTCTAAAAGACGGGAACATTCAATAAGGTGCTTGCAGCTTGGGTGCATCGGTCGGTTGCAAGCACCTTTCAAGGCACGCCGGGCATGCTGGCGCGACGCTAAAAAGGCGCGGCAGTATAGCGCGCCTCGCTCAAGGGCACACCCGCCGATAGTCCAATCCTGTGGCGAGGGGATTTATCCCCGTTGGGTGGCGAAGCCGCCCCGAAAACTGCACCTCGGTCCATCAGGCATAACGTGTGCATCGGATTTACGACTGCTTCGCACTCGAACGGGGATGAATCCCCTCGCCACAGGTAACGCACTCGGCGCAGATGTATCAGAACCTCAAGTAGGATCTCGCCGGAAAATCGATGGTCATTTATCGGCCACGCCACTAAAGTGACATCCAGTCTGTAGAGTAGGACGCTCTGTCAGTCTTCTTTCATTCGGTGAGTCAACGATTGACCCATAACGCCATCCAGCGATTGCTAATCAAACGTTTTGCCCTCGCGGCCGGCACCTACGCCCTGGCATTGCTGTTGGTGTGGCTGGCGTTTTTTTCCGGTCACTACCAGGACTCACTGACGGGTATGGCCCTGGGCAGCGCGCTGGTGGTGATCAGCCAGGCGGCCTTGTTCGCGGTGTTCTACTCCGGTTGCAATCTGCGTTTCGCCGACCCCAGCCTGACTGAAGCCCAAGTGTTACTGGGGCTGGGTTGGCAAACCTGGCTGATCGCCCATCTGGACGATGCGCGCGGGGCGTTCCTGGTTTTTTACGTATTGATTCTGCTGTTCGGGCTGTTCCATCTGTCCCGTCGCTCATTCCTGCGCTGCGCCTTGCTGGTGTTCTTCAGTTTCAGCGCGATCACGCTATGGGAGGGCTACCACTTCCAGCTGCCCGACCCGGCCCTGGCGGCGTTGCAGGTGTGTGTGCTGCTGATCGTACTGGTCTGGCTGGTGCTCTATGCCGGCTATGTCCAGGCCTCGCGCCACCGCATGCGTCAGCGGCGTTTTGCCTTGCAGGCGCACCAGGACACGTTGCGCGGAATGATGCGCCAGCTCGAAGACCTCGTCGCCACCGACGAACTGACCGGCTTGTTCAACCGCCGGCATTTCCTGCGCCTGGCCTCCCGCGAACTCAATGCCATGGAAGTCGGCGTCGTGCATGGCCTGGCGCTGATCGACCTCGACCATTTCAAACGCATCAACGATCTGCACGGTCATGCCGCTGGCGATCAGGTGCTGCAAGCCTTTGCCGGCGTGGCCACCGCATGCCTGCGCGACGGTGACGTCCTGGCCCGTTACGGCGGCGAAGAGTTCGTGGTGTTGCTGCCCGATTGCGATGCCGACAGTTTGACGTTGTGTTGCGAACGGCTGCGCATCGCGTTCACCGATGTCGAATTGATCGGACTCAACGTGCGCAATCTCAGCCTGTCCGCCGGCATGACCCTGCTCGAGCAAGGGGATGATCTCGACGATGCCTTGCAGCAGGCCGATCAGGCGCTGTATCGCGCCAAGCGTGACGGGCGCAACCGTTGCGCGGCAGCGTGGGAAAACGTCGATGCCTGAGTTGCGCGTCGGCGACCGCCAGTGGTCGGTGGCGGCGGGCAGCAATCTGCTCGATGCCCTGAATCAGAACGGCGTGGCAGTGCCTTATAGCTGTCGCGCCGGCAGTTGCCATGCGTGCCTGGTGCAGTGTGTGCAAGGACTGCCGAGCGACAGCCGCCCGGATGCCTTGAGTGCGCAGCAGCGCCAGCAAGGCTGGCGCCTGGCGTGTCAGTGTCAGGTGGTCGAGGACTTGCAGGTGCACACCTTCGACCCGCAACAGGACGGCCGCCCGGCCGAGGTGGCGGCCGTCGATTGGTTGAGCGACAGCGTGTTGCGCTTGCGCCTGACCCCGCAGCGGCCGTTGCGATACAGCGCCGGCCAGCATCTGGTGTTGTGGGCGGGCAACGTTGCGCGGCCGTATTCCCTCGCCAGCCTGCCGGAAGACGACCGCTTCCTGGAGTTTCACCTCGATTGTCGCCTGCCAGGGGAATTCAGCGACGCGGCGCGTCAGCTAAAGATCGGCGATCCGATCCGCCTGGGCGAGTTGCGCGGCGGGGCCTTGCACTATGACCCTGACTGGCACGACCGACCCCTGTGGCTGATCGCCGCCGGTACCGGGTTGGGGCCGTTGTTCGGCGTGCTGCGTGAAGCGATGCGCCAGGATCACCAAGGCGCGATCCGTGTCATTCACCTGGCCCATGATGCGAGTGAGCATTATTTGGCCAAGCCACTGCTGGCCATGGCGGCCAGCCGTCCGAACCTGAGTATCGAGCTGTGGACTGCGGCCGAGTTGCCAGCGGCTTTGGCGCAACTGCGGCTTGTTTCCCGGCAAACCCTGGCCTTACTCTGCGGAGCCCCCGACAGCGTCGACGCCTTTGCCCGGCGCCTGTATCTGGCGGGACTGCCGCGCAATCAACTGCTGGCCGATGTGTTCCTGCCCCGTGGTTGAGCGCTGATTTCTGTGGCGAGCGAGCTTGCTCGCGCTGGGCTGCGCAGCGGCCCCAAAAATCTGTGAGCGCTGCGCACTCAAACGCGAGCAAGCTCGCTCGCCACAGTCGATCCTCTCAATCGGGACACGCCATGACCGAAGCCATTTTGCTGCAACGCGAACGCGGCCTGCTGACGCTGCGCCTCAATCGCCCCGAGAAGAAAAACGCCCTGACCCGCGCTATGTACAGTCATTTGGCCGAAGCGCTGAAGCAGGCCGATAGCGACCCTGAAATCAACGCGGTACTGATCACCGGCTCCAGCGAGTGCTTCACCGCCGGTAACGACATCGCCGACTTCATCCAGCAACCCCCTGGCAATCTCGACAGCCCCGTATTCCAGTTCATGCTCAACCTGCTCGAGTGCCGCAAACCGGTGATCGCCGCCGTGGCGGGCGCTGCCGTGGGTATTGGCACGACGCTGATGCTGCACTGTGATCTGGTATACGTCAGTCGCGACGCACGCTTGCGCATGCCATTCGTCAACCTTGGCCTGTGCCCCGAGTTCGGCTCCAGCCTGATCCTGCCGCGACTGCTCGGGCAGGCCAAAGCGGCAGAACTGTTACTGCTCGGTGAAGGATTCAACGGTGAGCAAGCGGCCGCATGGGGCATTGCGTCCGAAGCCTTGGGCAGTGGCGAAGAAGCTTTGGCCAGGGCGCGGGAAATGGCGTTGCGCTTCGAGTCCTTGCCACCGGAGGCGGTTCGTATCAGCAAGCAATTGATGAAAGCCCCGGATCGAGAGTTGTTGCGCAAGGTAATTGAGGAGGAGGGGGCGTTGTTCACCCAGCGGTTGCGCTCACCGGAGGCGATGGCGGCGTTGGTGGGGTTTATCAACCGGCATTAAGCATTGTGGTGACTGGGCTGGCCTCTTCGCGAGCAGGCTCGCTCCCACAGTGGTACGGCGTACACCGATCTGATGGGGGAGCGAGCCTGCT
>NZ_JBSVWS010000212.1:0-8346 GCF_054071155.1 Pseudomonas sp. SDO5532_S415
GGTGGGTCTGACACGTTGATGCTGGATGTGCCGACGACTTCGCGAGCAGGCTCGCTCCCACAGTTGACCGTGTTGTTCGAAGGTTTTGTGCCCGCCGTATATCCCTTGTGGGGGCGAGCCTGCTCGCGAAAGCGGTGGGTCTGACACGTTGATGCTGGATGTGCCGACGACTTCGCGAGCAGGCTCGCGCCCACAGGAAACCGGGCAACATCGATAGCGCACATGAAAAAGCCCGCTGACCGTTACCGGTTCAGCGGGCTTTTCATAGACGCGGTCGATCAGTGCGCCACAGCCGCCTGCTCATCCATCTTCTGCCGCAAACTCAGCGGACGCATGTCAGTCCAGGTTTCTTCGATGTAAGCCAGGCATTCCTTTTTCAACCCGCTTTTGCCCACGGTGCGCCAGCCTTCCGGCACGGCTTTGTAGTCAGGCCAGATCGAGTATTGCTCTTCGTGGTTGACCACGACCTGAAAGAGGATGTCCTCACGGTCGAATACTGACGTCATGCTGTTTCTCCATCACTGTAGGGTGGGCTGCACGCCGCGTGCAGCCGGTATGTAGAAGGAACGTTCCAGACTCTGGAAAATTTAGAGACTGGCGGTAGCCGCGGCCAATGCCCGGCCGAAAATCTCGGCCACCTCGTCGATTTGCGCAGCAGTAATCACCAGCGGCGGCAGGAAGCGCACCACGCCACCCTGCCGACCGCCCAGTTCAAGTATCAAGCCGCGTTTGAGGCATTCACGCTGTACCAGCGGTGCCAGGCGCGCGAACACTGGCGGATGGCCCAAGGCATCCAGTGCGCCGGTCGGGTCGACCAGTTCGACGCCAAGCATCAGGCCACGACCGCGAATGTCACCCAGTTGCGGATAGTCCCGCTGCAGGATGCGCAAATGCTCGCTCAGGCGCTCACCCATGGCGGTGGCGTGTTCGCAGACCTTGTGCTCGGTCAGGTAGCGCATGACCGCGGAACCGGCGGCCATGGCCATCTGGTTGCCGCGGAAGGTCCCGGCATGGGCGCCCGGCAGCCAGGTGTCGAGCCAGTCGCGATACACCACCACCGCCAGCGGCAGGCTGCCGCCGATGGCTTTGGACATCACCACCACGTCCGGAACGATCCCGGCATGTTCGAAGGCAAACATCTTGCCGGTGCGGGCGAAACCGCTCTGGATCTCGTCGACGATCAACGCCACGCCAGCCTTCTCAGTGATCAGCCGCAGGCCGCGCAGCCAGTCCAGATCGGCCGGAATCACCCCACCCTCGCCCTGCACCACTTCAACGATCACCGCCGCTGGCAGTTGCACACCGGCCTCGGGATCGTTGAGCAGGTTTTCCAGGTAATTCAGGTTGGCCTTTACCCCTTGCGCACCGCCCAGACCGAACGGGCAGCGGTAATCGTAGGGGTACGGCATGAACTGCACGCCATTACTGAGCAAGGCACCCAAAGGCTTTTTCGGCCCCAGGCTGCCCATCAGGCTCAGCGCGCCCTGACTCATGCCGTGATATCCGCCCTGGAACGACAACACGGTGCTGCGACCGGTGGCCGTGCGCACCAGCTTGAGGGCCGCTTCAACCGCATCGGTGCCGGTGGGGCCGCAGAACTGGATCTTCGCTTGCGCGGCCAGTGCCGGTGGCAACAGACCGAACAGGTCCTGCACGAACCGGTCCTTGACCGGCGTGGTCAGGTCCAGCGTGTGCAGCGGCAATTCGTCGGTCAGCACTTGCTGGATGGCTTCGATCACCACTGGATGGTTATGCCCCAGGGCCAAAGTCCCGGCACCGGCCAGACAATCGATGAAGCGGCGGCCTTCAACGTCTTCGACATGGATACCCTTGGCACGCTTGAGCGCCAGGGGAATGCGTCGCGGGTAACTACGGGCATTGGATTCCTGCTGGCTCTGTCGGGCCAGCAACGGTGATTCGTTGAACTGGTAAAGCGTCTCGGTCGGGGCGACCCGGGCCGGCTGATCTTCGATAAGGCTGGTGGCGACTGACATCTCTGGACCTCAAAAAGGTTTTCCTGTTCTGGAAACGCATCAGCGCCCCAAGGATTTACACCCTCGATCAGCTTTCGCTGAGGCAGATGTCAGGCCCTTGTGCATGGGGATGGCCCGCAGCCCTGCGACCATGAAGGCTCGGGCGCAGGGCTGATAGCCCAGATGCCGGTAGAACGCTTCGCTGGTGCGGGTGCTGTTGAGTCGTGCCTGATGCAGACCCTGACCGATCAGCCAGCCTTCGAGATCCTGCACCAACGCTTGCCCGACGCCCCGGCGAAACCATTCCGGTTGCACATAACAGAACGCCACCTTGCCGCTGATCGAGGCCATGGCGACGCCAACCGGCTTGTCGTGCAACAGGGCAATATTCAGGTACAGCCGCGGGTCGGTGAGCCAGGGCTGGATATGTTCGATGCTCTTGTTGTGGGTCCAGGTGGCGACGGTTTGCGGGTGGTTGCGGTGGTCGCGGGCGCAACCGACGCGAATGGAGCGCTCGATGATGCGGCTGATAATACCGGCGTCGGCCGGGGTCGCCTTGCGGGTCTGAATCGGTTCGTCCATGGCGCAGTTACCTCAATCCGTTGAGTGCGAGGAACGATAGTCCTGTGAGGTCCGGGCGGCCAATGGAGAGAGGTTACTTTTGATGTGCAACACAACACCCACTGTGGGAGCGAGCCTGCTCGCGAAAGCGTTCCGTCAGTCAGATCAATACTGAATGTGCTGCCGTCTTCGCGAGCAGGCTCGCTCCCACAAGGAGTGTCGAAGTACTTTTTTAGACCGGCTGCAACGGCATGCTCAGCTCAACCCGCAACCCATCCGGCCGGCTATCGAAACGCAAGGTGCAGCCGCAGCGCTGGACGATGGCCTGGACAATCGCCAGGCCGAGGCCGCAACCGGTGCTCTGGCCGTTGCGCCAGAACCGCTGGGTCAAATGTTGCAGGTCGTCTTCGGCAATACCCGGTCCGTGGTCGCGCACCACAAACTGCACACGGTTGCCGGTGGTTTGCAGGCTCAGTTCCACCGGCCCGTCGCCGGGTGTGTGGCGCAGGGCATTGTCCAGCAGATTGCGCAGCGCGGCGATCGACAGCACCGCGGGCATCTGCACCGGTGCGTGGGAGAACCTGGCCGGCACCTCGAATCTGATGCGCTGGCGATCACCGCCGGCCGTGTCCTGGATTGCCAGTTTCGCCACTTGTTCGGCGCTGCACTGCACGCCGTCATCGAACGACAGGCTGCCTTCGACCCGCGCCAGCAACAGCAATTGTTCGAGCGTCCGGTGCAGACGGTCGGCCCCCTCCTCGGCCCGGGCCAGAGATTGATCCCGGGCCGCGCCATCGGTCATGCGCGCCACTTGCAGGTGGGTCTTGATGGCGGTCAGCGGGCTGCGCAATTCGTGGGCGGCATCACCGGTGAGCCGGCGCTCGCGCTCGATGGTCTTGCCGATTCGCTGGAACAGCTGATTCTGCGTGTCGAGCAAGGGTTGCAGCTCGCTGGGCAACGGCTGGACCTGCAAGGGCTCCAGGGAATCGGCGCTACGGCGCATCAAGGCATCGCGCATGCGGTTGAGCGGCGCCAGCCCTTGGCCGATCCCCAGCCACAGCAGACACAAACAACCCAATAGCGCTACACCCACCGGCACCGAGGCCGCCAGCAGGATCGACATGTTCAGGGCTTCCCGCTCGATCTGCCGATCCGCCGTGGTGATGCGTAAATCACCGCGAGCGAGGGTGAAACTGCGCCACGGCGCGCCGTCGATCATTTGATCGTGGAAGCCCATTTTTTCAGCTTCCAGGGTTTGCCCCGGATCGCTGTGACTGCGGGCGAGGATCTCCCCGCGCAACGAGCTGACCTGACAGGCCATGCCACCAGGGAGATTCAGTTGTTCAGCACTGAAATGGGTGCCCTCGCCCTTGCTCGGCACCGGCGGCAATTGTTCCATCAGCCCGGCGACCATGCGCGCCGAGGCCACCAGACGCTGGTCGAGGGAAAACATCATCTGATTGCGCAGGTCACTGAGCATCCAGGCCGCCGCCAGCGCCCAGATCAGCGCGAACGCGCCGCCGAGGGTCAGGCTCAGGCGCAAACGCAGACTCATCACTTCGATTGTTCTCCGCCATCGGCCGGACCCAGGCGGTAGCCCAGGCCGCGCACTGTCTCGACGATGCCATTGCCAAGCTTGCGCCGCAGGTGATGGATATGCACGTTGAGGGCGTTGCTCTCCAGCTCGTCGTTGAAACCGTAGACGCTGTCTTTCAATTGTTCGGTGGACAGCACGCGGCCACGGTTATGCAGCAGGGCCTGCAACAGCGACTGTTCGCGGCGCGACAGATCCACCGGCTGGCCGGCGAGCGTGGTTTCGCGACTGCTCGGATCGTACGTCAGCGCGCCATGCTCGATCAGGTTGACGCTGCGCCCCGCCACCCGTCGCAACAGGGTGTGCAGGCGCGCGGCCAATTCGCGCAGATCGAAGGGTTTGAGCAGATAGTCGTCGGCACCGGCCTGCAAACCGTCGACACGGTCGGTGACCGAGTCCCGCGCCGTGAGGATCAGCACCGGCAGCTCCAGGCCGTTGTGGCGCAACTGCTGTAGCAACTTCAGACCGTCTTCATCGGGCAGGCCGAGGTCGAGCACCATCACGTCGAACTCCGCCACCTTGAGCATCGCCCGGGCCGCGGACGCCGTGGCCACGTGCTCCACGGTCAGGCCCTGGGCGGTCAGGCCGGCGACGATGCCGCTGGCGATCAACTCATCGTCTTCGCAAACCAGTACGTGCATAGGGAGCCTCGTGTAAATAAAGCGGATTAGGCCGTTGAGCGATTAAGCGGACATTATGCCGCAAGCGACGTCACCACAAGCCGGCCACTAGGGCGCCGCGGTTAATCATCGGTTAATCGCCGCCGCCCATTGTGCAGCTCACTTGCAAAAGGATAAGGCTTTTCCATGCGTCATCTGCTTCTACTCGTCGCCCTGCTGTTCTGCGGCCTGACCCAGGCCGGCACCAATCCGTTTGAGAGCAAACCCGACTTTCTGCCTGTGGAAAAAGCGTTTGTTTTCACCTCTGAGCGCCTTGAATCCGGCGAAACCCAGTTGTTCTGGCAGATTGCCGATGGCTACTACCTGTACCAGAAGCGTTTGAAATTCGATGGATTGCCAGTCGATCAGCATCCCGCGTTGCCGGAGGGCGAATCCCACAGCGACGAGTTCTTCGGTGAGCAGCAGGTCTATCGACAGGGCCTGGAACTGAAGATTCCCGCTGGCGCTACCGGGCAGATCAAGGTGGGCTTCCAGGGCTGTGCCGATGCCGGTTTGTGTTATCCGCCGAAGACGCAGATCGTGGATCTGGGCGGGAATACTGATGTTTCCGCGACCAACGAAGCACCGGATCAGGCCTTGGCCAGCAACCTGCAACAGCGGGCGCTGGGCTGGAGCCTGCTGGTGTTCTTCGGCCTCGGCCTGCTGCTGGCCTTCACCCCTTGCTCGTTGCCGATGCTGCCGATTCTGGCCGGGTTGATCGTCGGCAGTGGCGCAACGCCCAAGCGCGGTCTGGCCCTGGCCGGTAGTTACGTCGTGAGCATGGCGCTGGTATACGCGGCGATGGGCGTACTGGCAGCGCTGCTGGGCGCGAACCTGCAGGCACTGCTGCAAAACCCTTGGTTGCTGGGCAGTTTCGCGGCGATTTTCGTGCTGCTGGCATTGCCCATGTTCGGCTTCTTCGAGCTGCAACTGCCGGTGGCCGTGCGTGATCGCCTGGAAAACGTCTCGCGTAATCAGCGCGGTGGCAGCCTGGTCGGCGCCGGTGTGCTGGGCGCCTTGTCCGGTCTGTTGGTCGGCCCGTGCATGACCGCGCCGCTGGCCGGCGCCCTGCTCTATATCGCCCAAAGCGGCAATGCGCTGCACGGCGGGCTGATCCTGTTCGCCCTGGGTATCGGCATCGGTGTACCGCTGTTGCTTCTGGTAACCATCGGCAATCGCTTTCTGCCCAAACCCGGCGCCTGGATGAACCTGGTCAAGGGCATTTTCGGTTTCCTGTTCCTTGCCACCGCGTTGTTATTGCTGCGCCCGGTGCTGGACGAATCGCTGTGGGTCGGCTTGTGCGGTGCGCTGCTGTTGATCGCAGCCTACAGCGCCTGGAAGCAATCGGACGGTTTTGGTCGAATCGCCCACCTGTTCGGGGCCAGCGCCTTGCTGCTCGGTCTATGGGGCAGCCTGTTGGTGATCGGTGCCGCCGGCGGCAGTGATGATCTGTTCAAGCCGTTGCAGGTGTTCCGCGCTTCAAGCTCCGCCGTCACCGCGACTCCAACGGGCCATGACGCCTTCACCACCATCAAGGACCCCGCTGCCCTGCAACGGGAACTCGACGCGGCGCAAGCCCGTGGCCAGTGGGTGTTGCTCGATTACTACGCCGACTGGTGCGTGTCGTGCAAGGTCATGGAAAAACAGGTGTTCGGCAAGGCCAAGGTGCTCGAAGCCCTCAGCGATGTGCGCTTGCTCCGACTGGACGTCACCGCCGACAATGCCGCCAGCCGCGAACTGCTCGGCCGTTATAAAGTGCCGGGGCCACCGAGCCTGCTGTGGATCGGTGCCGACGGCAACGAGCGCCGCAGCCAGCGCATCACCGGCGAAGTTGATGCCGAGACTTTCCTGCAACGCTGGACCACCACCCGAGACGCCCGTTAATGCTGACCTTCACCCTCGGCACCTTTGCCATCGCGCTTAACCATCTGCTGCTGATCAGTGCATTGGCACTGGCGACATTCGTCGGCTGGCGGGTGGCCAAGCGCGGTGGCGAGAACCCCGAGTCGGTGCTGTTCAGTCTGTTCCTGATTGGCATGCTCGCGGCACGAATCGGTTTCGTCGCCGTTTACTGGACGCACTATCGCAATGATCCCTGGCAAGTCATCGACCTGCGCGATGGCGGCTTCCTCGCTTGGCCGGGGGTGATCGCACTGGTGCTCGCCACGCTGTACCGGAGCTGGCGCCGCCCCGGCCTGCGCCGTCCGTTGGGCTTCGGCGTGGTCAGTGGCCTGGCGTTCTGGCTGCTGGCGACCTTCTCCCTGAGCATTTATGAGCAAGGCACGCGCCTGCCGGACATCACCCTGCGCAATGCCGCCGGCGAAACCGTGCAACTGGCGGACTACAAGGGCGGCCCGCTGGTGATCAATCTGTGGGCCACCTGGTGCCCGCCCTGCCGCCGGGAAATGCCGGTCCTGGAAAACGCCCAGCAACAGCGCCCGGACCTGACGTTCCTGTTCGTCAATCAGGCCGAAAGCATGCAAAGCGTCGCTACTTTTCTGGAAACCCAGGGCCTGAGCCTGTCCAACGTGCTGTTCGACGGCGGCGGTCGCCTGGGCCAGGCTGTCGGATCCATGGCACTGCCGACGACGCTGTTCTATAGCCCCGACGGTCGCCTGCTGGGCAGCCATCTGGGCGAACTGTCGCAAGCCAGCCTGGCCCGCGCCCTGGAAAACTTCGATTCCGTACCTGCCACCTCTTCAAGGAAACTGCCATGCCCCGCCTCCGCCACCTGCTGACCCTGACCCTGGGTGCCGCCTTGCTGCATCTGCCGTCGGTGCAGGCTGAAGAGCTGCCCGATGCGATCAAGAAGATCGAAGCCAAAGGCGCGAAAATCGTCGGCCAGTTCGATGCACCCGGTGGCTTGCGCGGTTATGCCGCGCAATACCAGAACCGCGGCATGGCACTGTACCTGACGCCGGATGGCAAGCATGTGCTGCTGGGCAACCTGTATGACGCCGAAGGCAATGACCTGAGCAGTGCGCCCTTGCAAAAACTGGTGTACGCACCGATGGCCAAGGAAGTCTGGGGCAAGATGGAGGCGAGCAACTGGATCGCCGATGGCAACAAGGATGCGCCGCGGGTCGTCTACATGTTCAGCGACCCGAACTGCCCGTACTGCAACATGTTCTGGGAACAGGCGCGGCCCTGGGTCAAGGCGGGCAAAGTGCAGCTGCGCCACATCATGGTGGGCATCATCCGCGAAGACAGCCCGGGCAAATCCGCCGCGCTGCTCGCCGCCAAGGACCCGCAAAAGGCCCTGCAAGAACACGAAGCGGCCGGCAAGGGCAGCTCGCTCAAGGCCTTGAAGGATGTGCCGCCGGCGATTCAGGCGAAGCTCGCGGCCAACATGCAACTGATGGAAGACCTGGAGCTGCAAGCCACTCCGGCGATTTTCTACATGGACAGCAAGGGCGAATTGCAACAGCAGCAAGGGGCGCCTTCGCCGGATAAATTGGCGAAGATTCTCGGGCCGAAGTAAGTCACTTGGCCGTCAGACTTGCAGTGGCGGCACTGACGCAATCGCGGGCAAGCCCGCTCCCACAGATGTACATGATCT
>NZ_JBSVWS010000213.1:0-8314 GCF_054071155.1 Pseudomonas sp. SDO5532_S415
GGACGCTACCTGACCCCGGACCCGGTGAAGCTGGCGGGTGGGTTGAATGCCTACCAGTACACGCGCAACCCGACGGGCTGGGTGGATCCGTTGGGGTTGGCCGATTGTCCGGGTGGGGATGGGTGTAGAAAACCGGCAGGTGGAGTGCAGGATCCGGCGAGTAAGGCGAAGGTCGATCAGGGGGAGGCTCAGCTCCCTATTTATCCGGAGGAAAAATATTTATACCGTGGGGATGAAAAGCACCCAGACAAGATATTTGAGCAGGGATTTAGACCCAAAGGCTCCAGCAATGATTTGTTGCTCCACTCCCTTGACAGTAAAAATCCTCCGAGCAATTTTGTAAGCACTAGTCCTGATAGAGAAGTCGGACTTGATTTTGCGACAGGGTACAACACGCGAGGTGGATTTCTTTACACGATCCGTATGATTCCGGGCAGGGACTTGATTAAAGAACTCGGAAAAAAATACAAATTCTCTAGTGAAAAAGAAATTGCGATCCAGGGAGGTGTAAAAAAGGAGGACATTCTCGGTGCCACACCAATTGGTGCTAACGGCAGAGATGGTAAATACAGCATTTTAAATCCAAATAGGAAATAAAAAATGGAACGCGTTGAAATCATAATAATCAAGAATA
Source organism: Pseudomonas sp. SDO5532_S415 (assembly GCF_054071155.1). NCBI lineage: Bacteria > Pseudomonadati > Pseudomonadota > Gammaproteobacteria > Pseudomonadales > Pseudomonadaceae > Pseudomonas > Pseudomonas sp. SDO5532_S415. The sequence goes on from NZ_JBSVWS010000213.1 coordinate 635, forward strand.
AAATTCGCCAAAGGGCTGAGCTACTCTGTTACTCAGACCCCATAAAAATTATTTTCATCATGGAAGATGGCTACAGACATTCGTATTCTGGAGACGACTTCTACAAATGCTTTGGACACCTACGGGAGGACCATCCAGATATAGCTTTTTTGTGTAAAGGTGCAAAAATAAATGTCCACCCTTCCAGTATGTCTTCACAAATGACATTGGGTGTAAAAGCATATGAGCTTACTATGGGGAAACATACCTTGAGAAGTGACGTGGTGAATATTTTTGACCATGAAGAAAACAACCTCACAAACGACCCTAACGTGCAGCAAGATTTCTTTATTAAATGGTTTGAGTCAGACATCTTGGAAAAATAAGAACTGAAAAAATGTCACCATCGTCGTTTCTTCCGGCTGAAAACACTTTTCAAAAGTGCCGCTCAATCTCCGACCAAAAATTTCCGGGGTAGATTTATCATTAAATATCTGAGTCCTTTTTACTTTTCTCAAGAGGTAAAACCCATAAAACTTCTTACAATAACAATCGAAATAGATAACACCATTGAAACAGCAACAGTTGAATGCAATAGAAAAACACCAAGTCTGACATTCGAAATGAAAAACGGATTGAGAAAAACGTATGCAGCCTACGATCTGTTTGTATGCTTCGGCATGTTAAGGGCCGAACACCCAAAGATCAAATTTCTGTGTAAAGGAGCAAAATTGAATGTCCACCCATCAAGAATGTCATCTCAAATGTCCAATGGACTCGTCGCGTACGAATTAAAACTTGGCAAATCCAGCGAGGAAGAAGACATGGTACGCATATTTGATTATGACAATGAAAACATTACAAGCGATATTAAAGAGCAAATATCTTTTTATAAGAAATGGACAATCTCACTTGCTCAACAATAAACCCACCACCGCACCAACTTTTCATTAAAAACTCACTCGCACAATGTTTTTCCATCCACCAATACCATACCTTACTACCACAACCCAGAACAAATATGCCAAAAAGAAAAATAAAACTCAAGCTCGAAAACTCTATAGAAACTGCGATTCTCATAGACCATTACAGCAAATTGACGTTAATCAGAAAAAATGGATTCAGAAAAACATACACTGATGTAGATTTGTTTTTATGCCTTGCACAAATAAGACAAGAGTTCCACAACATAAAATTCCTGTGCAAAGGAGCAAAAATCAATGTTTTTCCATCCTCAATGTGTTCACAAATGAGTAATGGTGCCATCGCATATGAAAAGACTTTGGGAAAAAAAGCATCTTTCGATTCAATCGTTAGCATTTTCGATTTTGACGACCAGTACATTACTAACGACATTTCCGAGCAACGAGCTTTTCACCGACAATGGCTAAAATCTTTTTGGGACTGCGATTAATTTTTACGCTAAAACTTATCTACGACATGACTCTACTCGAAGTACAGCTCAATTTTTCAATAATGTGGATCTACCATGGGAGCCTTTGCTTTCGTCGTCGTGAGAACCACCCGTATTGTTTTATGAGAAATTGTGTACAGGCATTCAACCGACGCCTCAGAAGCCCAGCAAATCAGCTGGGCTTAAAACTATCAAAAACTAACTTTCACTGGTCACCAGTTCCCCCCGAACTACCTGATCCTCCAGACCCACTCCCAGAATCGCTCTCCATCGAACTTCCACCGCTCCCCGCCCCTCTGCTCTCCCCCGCGCTGGTGCTGCTCCCATTGGCATCCCCACCATTCCCACCGCCAATCGTGCCAGGCGGCAGTGCAGTCTCGGGCCCCGAGCCCGCGTTCATTTCCGTGGATGGCGGCATGCCGCCCTTGTCGACTGGCGCATCGTTGCCGGCCAATGCCCCCCATGAACCGAGTGACAACAATCCGGCCACTGTAAGGGCCGTGAATTTTGACTTGATCATGGTGCACTCCTTTCAAAGTGGCTTACCTGACTTCTGGCAGCAGCCACTTTTCAGGTGTGCCATTCAATCGACGAGCGGCATGGCATCGAGGGGCGCGAATCAACTGGGTTCGCTGGAACCCTCTTTATCGGCAATGTCCGGGTCCTTCGGGTTCCCCTCGACGTCGGTGCGTCTGACGTCTTCATTGGGGACTTGCTCGACACCCGCGTCATCGTCAGGTGGACGCTGATCGCGGCTCAAAGGGTCGGTCGGTGAAGGCAGCGGATACTCGGGGGTATCGTCAACGTCGGTGTCTTTTGGATCAGCGCTCATGGTGCACCTCGCAAAGAGCCTGAAAGGCAGGCCCTGGAATTTCGAGGCCGCAGCGAGGCTGCGCGTTCGATCGGGCAGACAATCGGTCAGTCTTGCGACAGAAACGAAAAACCCGGCGCTTGGCCGGGTTTCTGCTGTCGGGAAATGCCGACTCAGTGGTGTTTATTTTTGTGTTTATGCTTGTGCTTGTGTTTGTGGCCGCCACCGGAATGGCTGTCGTTATCGCTGCCCAGGTTGTTGCCGACAGCGCCACCCGCTGCCCCACCCAGGCCCGCACCGATGGTCGAGCCGGTTGAGCCGCCGATGCTGTTACCGATCACTGAACCGCTCGCCGACCCCAGACCACCACCGATCGCCGCTTCAGTACGGCTGCCCTTGGAGGCGCCGACCGCACTACCGGCCGCGCCGCCCACACCGGCACCAATTGCAGCGCCGGTACTGCCGCCCAATTGCCCCCCGACCACATTACCCAGCGCTCCGCCAAGACCACCGCCCACCGCCGCGGTACCGTCACCGGCCGCCATGGCCAGCGGTGAGAGCAAGAGCCCGAATACCAGGGCAGGCAACATGAGACGTGGGGCCCGATGGCCGTTAACTTCCTTGCCTTTGCAATTCGCTGTCATAGCGTGCCTCGAATTTCTCAGGGGTGTAGAGCTTTGAACGGCTAAACACAAAAACGTTCGCTGAGCGGTATCAATCAACCCGCGATAGCCCGGTCGGCCGACAGTTTGCCAGCCCCTTCGATCAATACCGCGATGCTGCCACCGAGCAGGGCCAGGGCAAACTCATAGCCGTTGTTGGCCATGAACAGACCGTTACTGATGTGCACCGAGAAGATCGCCACCAGGGAGAGGAAGGTCAGGCCCAGGGCTGCCGGGCGCGCCAGCAGGCCGATGATCAGTGCCAGACCGCCGAAGAACTCGGTCCCGCCCGCCAGCGTCGCCATCAGGTAGCCCGGCGCCAGGCCAATGCTTTCCATGTACTGCGCGGTGCCGGCCAGGCCGTAGCCACCGAACGCCCCGAAGAGTTTCTGCGCGCCGTGGGCAGCAAAGATGATGCCGACAAAAATTCGCAGAACGGTCAGGCCGTAGCCGGCGCGGGTAAACAGAACCTTGTTGATCAGTGTGCTCATGCTGTGTCATCCATTGTGAGTGTGTGTTGGTTGGCCGCCATACTAATCAGTAAAAATTATATTTAAAGCGCAAAAACCCGCTACAACACTTCAGTTTATTCGATCATTTCCGCAGGACAACCTTTTGCCCTTGGGGCTCCAACGACTCCCGCTCCCGATCGAACGCCAGGTAATACTTGTTCACGCTATTAACATAGCTGACAGGTCCCATTCCCACCTGCTCCATGGCGATGCGCTCAACCTGAAAGAACCACTGATTGGGATTCAAGCCCCGCCGCCGCGCCTCGGTACGCATCCCCTGAACCCGCTCCGGGCCGATGTTGTAGGCCGCCAACACAAAGGCCATGCGCTCGCGCTCGTTGAGCTTGGGGCTGGCGAAGAACTTGCGGCGGATCATCGCCAGGTACTTGGCCCCGGCCTGCACATTGGCATCGAGTTCCTGAATATTGCTGACCCCCACCCGCTGGGCCGCGGATGGCGTGATTTGCATCAGGCCGGTCGGAGCGCCGCCACTGCGGGCCTTGGGTTGCAGGCCGGATTCCTTGAACGCCAGCGCCGCCAGATTCAGCCAGTCCATGCCTTGGGCGTCGGCGTGTTTCTGCAACACCGGGCGAAGTTTTTCCAGACGCTGGCGGTCAGCCTTGGCCAAGGGATAATGGACTTGATAGAGACGCCGATAGATTCGCAGGAAAGCCGCGTCCTGATCCGACGGTTTTTTGTAGCCGCCGAGGAATCGGTCAATGCTGGCCCGCAGCATTGACGCATCGCGGCGCACGAACCAGTACTCCTCACCCGGGTCGCTGATTTGCACCTGCCGGTCCAGGCGCAACTTGGGCAGGATCTTGCCCCAACGTTCGGCAATCGGTTGCTCGACGATGGTCAGGTGAAAGATCCCCCCCTGGACCATCTCCAGCACATCCTCGACCGCCAGGCTCGGGTCGACCCATTCGATATTGACCGGCGGCAGCTTGTTCAAGGCAAGTTTCTGATTGATCTGGCTGACCGCATCACCGGCGGCACTGCCGGTGGGCAGCGCGAGGGTTTTGCCCGACAGTTGCTCGAGGCGGGTGTAGCGACGTTCGCCCTTGATGCCCACCAACACCAGGGGAATGTTGCTGGCAATCGGTTCGCTGGTGCTGACGGCGAAACCCGGGCGCAGGTCGAGCAATTCCCCGGGAGCCACCAGGTCGCCCTCCCCGCGCTGCAATGCGCCGAGCAGTTGGTCCTTGGCCTTGGGGATGATCTTGAGGGTGATTTCCTGACCGTCACGGGCATGACCGTTGAGGTACTGTTCGAAGGCGCGCAAACGGTGATATTCGACGCCGATGGCTTGGCCCTGGACTTCGCCTGAACTGTTGCGGCTCTGGTTGACCAGCACGCGCAGCACACGACTGCTGCGGATTTCCGTCAGGTCGCGCACCTTGGCCGCCGGCACGGCTTGCAGCGGTCCGGGCAGACGCGCAACCGCCGACATCGGCAGCAGCAGCGAACAACACAGCAGTAGCAAAACCGAGGGACGAATCATCCACTCTCCGGAAAGAATTCGGGTCGATCGCATGGGTATTTTCATGCAATCAAAATGTCTGAAACCGGGCGCCTGAGACGCTGGAAAAGTGCGAAAGACTGGCACAATGATGGCACCTTGACCATCCTGTCCTGCCTCGCGGAATCAAAAGACAGCTATAACTCGTTGTAGTTCTTGGTTTTTCTTATAAATCTACAGCTCTGATATGCTTTCCGGCCTTTGGTCCGAGGTAGCACCATGCAACTCATCGATATCGGCGTCAACCTGACCAACCCCAGCTTTGCCGACAAACACCAGGCTGTACTCGACCGTGCCTATGCCGCCGGGGTCTGCCAATTGGTGCTCACCGGCACCAACGTCGAGGGCAGCGAGCAGGCGCTGGAGCTGTGCCGGCAACTGGATGAAAGCGGGCAACGGCTGTTCGCCACCGCGGGCATTCACCCCCACGCCGCCAGCGACTGGAACGCCGACAGCGCCCGCCACCTGCGCAGTCTGCTCAAGGAGTCGAACGTGGTTGCCGTGGGTGAATGCGGCCTGGATTTCAACCGTGATTTCTCGCCCCGCCCGCAACAGGAAAAAGTCCTCGAAGAGCACCTGGCGCTGGCGGTCGAGTTGCAGTTGCCGGTGTTCCTGCATGAGCGCGATGCCAGTCAGCGACTGCTGGAGATCCTGCGCGACTACCGCGACCAATTGCCGGCGGCGGTCGTGCACTGCTTCACCGGGGAACAAAAGGCGCTGTTCAGTTACCTCGACATGGACCTGCACATCGGCATCACCGGCTGGATCTGCGACGAACGCCGGGGCACGCATCTGCATCCGCTGGTCAAAGAGATCAAGCGCGGACGCCTGATGCTCGAAAGCGATGCACCGTACCTGCTGCCGCGCAGCCTGCGTCCAAAGCCGAAAAATGGTCGCAACGAACCGGCGTATCTGACGGAAGTGCTGCGGGAGGTGGCGTTGCACCGCGCAGAGACTCAGGAAGACCTGGCGGCGCACACCACCGCCTGCGCGCGGGCGTTTTACGGGTTGCCGACTATCCCCCAGTAAACACATATCCCCCTGTGGGAGCGAGCCTGCTCGCGAAGGCATTGGAACATTCAGCACTGAGGTGACTGTCAGACCGCATTCGCGAGCAGGCTCGCTCCCACAATGGGAAAGCGCTGCCTGTTGATCCATATCAAGATTCGGCACCCCGAATAGCGGCACAATGCTGGCACCTTGCCAAAACTGTTTCCGCTATCAGAGAAGACCTCCATGGGTGCTTGGCTTAGCAATATCTCGCTGAAATACAAATTCTGGGCGGTGAATGCCGTCGCCTTCGTCACCACCCTGCTATTGGTGCTGTACGCCGTGCAGCTCGAACAACAGGCCCGTAGTCATGCTGCCCAGGTATCGGCCCAGGCCCAGGCGCGTTTGCTCGGCACTTGGCCTTCCGGGCAGCCTCTGCCCAAAGCGGAGAACCTCTTGACCTTCAGCCGCGACCAGGCACCGGTGCTCGGCGGGCAACCCATACCTGAATTGACCCATGCAAACGGCTGGGTCGAGATCAACGCCCTGCCGATTTTCGGTGACAACCTGCTCATTGGCGCCGAGGTATTCACACGCGCGGACGGCCAGCAGGTCGCGGTGATTGCCCAGGGTCCGAGCCTGAGCCAGGTGTTCGGCGAGCGCTTCGCAAATTATGCGGTAGCGGTGTTCATCCTGATGCTGGTCATGCTCGGCGCGTCGCAGTTACTGATCCGCTTCCTGCTTAGCCAACTCAATACCTTGAAAGACGTGATGCTCCATGTCGAAAAAACCGGCGACCTCTCGGCTCGCGTCCCGCTGGCATGCAACGACGAAGTCGGACAGATGGCCAATGCGTTCAATGCCATGCAGGCCGGCTATCAACGGGTGGTCAACACCGTCGCCAACACGGCTCGCCAACTGGACGACGGCGCCGCACGGCTGGCGGCGAGCATGAATGAAGTGCGCCACGGTATGTTGGGCCAGCAGAGTGAAACCGATCAGGCCGCCACCGCGATCAACGAAATGACTGCCACGGTCCACCACATCGCCCAGCATGCCGGCGCCACCCGCGACCTCTCACAATCGGCCGATACCCTGGCCGGCAGCGGGCAGGCGGTGGTCATGCGCGTACAGCAGTCGATTGCCGGCTTGTCCACCGGGGTGCAGCAGACCGCCGAGATGATTCAGCGTCTGGCCGAAGACAGCCAGAAGATCAACGGTGTGGTCAATGTGATCCACAGCATTGCCGAGCAGACCAATCTGCTGGCGCTGAACGCCGCGATTGAAGCAGCCAGGGCCGGTGAAATGGGCCGTGGCTTTGCGGTGGTCGCCGATGAAGTGCGCAACCTGGCCAAGCGTGTGCAGACCTCCACTGACGAGATCACCGTGATGGTGGCGGCGCTGCAGGCCGGCACCCGGGATGCCGTGGACTTCATGCAGGAGAGCTCGTTCAAGGCCGACGACTGCGTACAGCAAGCACAGGAGGCTGGCACTGCCCTGGCGCAAATCACCGGGGCGGTGGCGCAGATGCGTGAAAGCAATACCCAGATCGCAGTGGCAGCCGAACAGCAGAGCCAGGTGGCGGAAGAGATGAACCGGGCGGTGGTGAGCATCCGCGATGTCACCGAGAACACCGTGCAGCAGACGGTCGCTTCGGCGATTACCAGTAACGAGTTGGCGTTGTTGGCCGGGGAGTTGAGCAAGGCCATAGGGCAGCTCAAGCTGTAAGGGCCTTTTCGCGAGCAGGCTCGCTCCCACAGGGGTACGCGATCAACTGTGGGAGCAAGCCT
>NZ_JBSVWS010000214.1:0-8256 GCF_054071155.1 Pseudomonas sp. SDO5532_S415
GGTCCTGCTCCGATTTCAAAATGGCGCATATCCTGTGGGAGCGGGCTTGCCCGCGATGGGGCCCGAACGAACACTGCAAAAACCGACCATCACTCCCATCGATATTCACCATCGCCACGATTGCCTTCCGCCCGCCGACCGTCAGCGTAGGATCAATTGCAACCCAACACGAAACCCTGAAACGGAGGGTCGAATCATGCTAATCCATCTCCTGACCTGCCTGGCCCTGACGGCCTTCACGTTGAGCGTATTTGGCTGGTTCGTCCTGACCGAGGAGCGCGCGTCATGATCAACGAAGTCACCCTGGCCGTGAGCTTTCCGGTGTTCGGCAACAACTACTACTCGCAGCAATTCGAGTCTCGTAAAGTGTTGACCCTGGTGTTCGACAAAAAATTCGAAGCGTTGCTGATTCCGGCTGCCGGTCATCACTTCAACAACGAAGTGGTCGGTCTCAACGATCAGTTCCGCTTCCTCAACGATGTGCTGGCCGAGCATTTGCTGGCGACCGAAGTCGCTGCCAGCGCGCGCCGCAATCAATACATCTGAACCGCGGGTTCATTTATCGCCAGGCACGGTGTTCGTTTCGGGTTTGGCCATTGCAATGAAGTCGCCCAGTTCCTGAATCAGCTCACGACTGTCGGTGATCATTTGATCCCAGTCAGTCGGGAAACGAACATTCAGCGGCAGCTGATCAATGCGCCAGCGTGGCGGCAGCGGCTGATCAAACTTGGCGGCCACCTGCAGCCCCATTTCGCTGGCGGCAAACGGCCCGCGCAACACCGTTGGCGTGCGGCCGGCGCTGTCGACCGCCTGCACCACACGGGCCGTCAGCCATTTGCCGTCGGGCATGCGCACGCGTAGCGGCTGGCCGATCCCGGCGTAGCTGATATTCAGCGGTTCCAGATAGATCCACAATAATGGCTCTTCAAGCTGCTCGATGCGCATCAGCAAGGTACCGGCGCCGACGTTTTCGCCGGGGTTGACCAGCACTTCCGCCACCCGCCCGCTCTGCGCGGCCTTGACCGGCAATGCCGCCAGGCGCGTCTGCAACCATTTTTGCTCGGCGGTGCGTTCAGCCTTCTCACGCTCGTCGTTCAACGGTTGATTGGCCAGTTGCTCGCGGCGCTCGAACGCCAACAGGTCCGCCTTGAAACTGTCGAGTTCGGACTGAGCGGCCAGCACCTCGCCCCGAGACACGGCACCACGAATCACCAGGTCCTCAAGCACCCTCACCCGGTCTTCCGAGCGGGCAATTCGGGTCCTGAGCAATTGCCGCTCCCGGCCCCCCAGTTTGGCATTGCTCAAGCGCGTGGTATTGGCCGGGACAGCGGAGAGTTGCGCCATCCGGGAACGCCACTCGGGGTTGTCCAGATTGGCCAGGGGTTGATCGACCCGCACCTGGTCACCGGCCCTGACGAACAGTTGCTCGACCCGACCGGCATCCCGCGCGCGCACCTCCAGAATCGGCAAGCGCAGTTGCGCCGGCGCGTCGATCATCAGAATGCCGTACACCAGCTTGCCGCCCAGCCAGATCAACGGGCTCGCCACCAATAACAGGATCAGGTACCAGCGCACACGAAACGCCGCGCGTTTGCTCGGGGCGTAAAGCACACTCAAACCTTGCTCCTGAGTCGGGTTCAGTTCCTTGCGACTATCGAAACGAATCTTCATGACGGCTCACCGTTTTGGAAAGTCTCGCCAGGCTTGCCAGTCGATGCCGGCAATCCCCAGGGGTTGCAGTTGCTCGCGCCAGGTGCTGGTCTGGCGTTGCAACTGTTCGGTCGACGCGCCGGCCCAGGATTCCGTGGCATCCAGTTGCGGCTCGGTGCTTTGCGCCAGGCGAAATTGCAGCGCGGGCCAGCGTCTGGCGATCTGCTCAGCCATGCGCGCGCTGTTTTTCGGGTTACGGGTGTAGATCATCAGACTCACCTGGCGCACCCCGGCATCGGGCAGCGCACAGGGCACGCAGGTTTGGCCGGGCCTGGGCTCGGCGAACCAGCGATGATGACTGGAAATTTCTACCGGCCAGGGGCTTTGCGCCGCGGCCATGCGCAAGGTCCCGAGCAGGTCTTTCAAGCGTTGATCAGGGACGGGCACACCCAGCTGCTCGACTTCCAGATCGAGGTGCAGGCTGGTGAATGCCAGGCCTTTGAGCTTGTCCAGCAAATCGGTGAGTTGATGGCGCCCTTCTGGCGCGATCCATTCCGGATCGCCCAGCAACAGGCTCACCTGAATCCCCTCGGCCGCCGCTTGCCGCAGCAATTGCTCCAGCCGCTGGCGCGTGGTGGCCAGATCATGAATCTGCGCGGCCTTGAGCCCCAGGTAGATCTTGTTCATTCCGGCCTTGTGCAGCGCCGCCAGTTCGTTTGCCCGATGATCGGGATCGAGCAGCGCTTCGCTGTCCCAGACGTAACTGGCCTGGGACCATGTCGAGGGCGCCGCCTGCAGCGTTGTCAATGCGAAGGGCAGGCACAGGGCCAGGACAAAGCGTATCGATCGCATATCAAAACCTCGTGGCTCGTTTGAGTACCCACCAGGGCGCCATCGAGCTTTCTTCATGCCCGCGACGGAATATCTCATTGAGCATGGCCACCGCGCTCCAGCACCGCAGGATCAGCATGAACAGCGGAAAAAGCGGCACCAGCAGTCCCAGGACCATGTCCTGTCGGGGTCGGTCGGACACCATCAACAACATGGCAAAAAACAACAGCGTGGTAATCATCAGGTACAGCAGATACACCAGCACAAACAGAAACAGCAGGGTCTTGCCGGGAAGAATGAACAACGCCAGCAAGGTGTAGCTGAAGATCAGAAACGGCAGTACCAACTGAAAGAAGAACCCCGTGAGCAGGATCATCAGAAAGGTTTTCCAGCCCAGCAATTTGGGGTCGATATTGCGGTTGTGCTTTCGGATGTAAAGGAAGAACAGATCGCCATCCCAGCGCAGTCGCTGCATCAGAAACTGCCAGAGCGTTGCCGGTGCATCGGTATGACCGACCGCTTCGGGCTCGAAGGGGATCCGCAGGTCGTGGCGTTTAAAGTAGCTCTTGATACGCAGAGTCAGGTCCAGATCCTCGGCGGTGTGGGTGTTCCAGCCGCCGATTTTCACCAGGAAGCTGCGACGGAACGCACCAAAGGCGCCTGAGACGTTGTTGACCAGGTTCCATTCGGACAGACCGATTTTCGACATATGGATCGACAACAGGTATTCCAGCGCCTGCATCGCGGTCACCCAGGAACCCCAGACATTGCGTACGCGCAAGCTGCCGGCAACCGCCGGCACCGAGGGGTCCTCGAAATGCCGCACGATGGAGCTGACCATGTTGTTGTCAAAGGACGTATCGCCGTCGAGCGCCATCACGATTTCGCCGCTGGCCAGCGACAGGCCGGCGTTCAGGGACGACACCCGTCCGCCCCGCTGCCATTTGGCGATCGGCCGTAAATGACGCCTGGGGTACAACTGCGGATCAACGTTGAAACTTCGCACGGCGCTGAGCGTCGGCTGGTTGATCGTGGCGCCATCCACCACGGGAATCATCTCGATGTGGCCCTGATAGGTCTGCTCGCACAGGCTCAGCAGCGTGGTCTGCACGTCCATCCCTTCGCTGTAGCAGGTAATGATGCAAGAGACCCTGGGGTGATAGACGCTGATTTTCGGCACCCGGCTGCGGCGCTGTGTGAACCAGCGCAAGACGCCGAGCAACACCATGATCATCAGCGGCAGTTCAAACATCAGGAACAATGGAAAAAGCATGTAGAACAAACGGCTCAGCCCGTCCGTCCCCATGAACGCAACCAGCAGGTTGTAGAGTTGCTCCATCAATGGGCTCATGGCATCACCCCAGTTCACTGGCCAGACGGGCCAGAAGCAGTTCACCGTCTTCCTGATCGAGCAGATCCTGAGGCGCGGTGATGCTGATGACACGCAGGGAAACGTCGCTGATTTCCGGCGCGGAAAACAGCTCGGCGACCTTGCCCAGGCGTTGCTTGACGATTGCCAGGCCATTGGCATCGGTATGGGGCAACATGATCCAGAAGAATTCTTCGGTACTTCGCGAACAGCGGTCGGTGTCCCTCACGGTTTCCTTCAAGCGATCGGTCACGCTGTCGATGAATGCGTGGCCGCGCTGTTCGCCCAGGCGCGACAACGTCCCGGTCAGGTTGACGAAACGCAGGCCGATCAACGAGAAAGGAGGATCGGGGTAACGGCGCACGAGCTGGATCTGCCAGCTCAGCAGGTCATAGAAATCCTTGCCGCCCAATAGATTGAGCCGACCGAAATGCTGGGCCGAACGGTCGCTGAATTCCTGGCGACAGCGGAAACGCCCGGCTTCGGTCAGACGGTAATCCCTGACTTCCCGCACCCGCAACTTGTCAGGCGTGTGCGACAGGCCGCAGTCCAGGCAACGCGCCTGGACTTCGGCATCGACAAAAAACGCCTGGCACGACCGGCAGCGATAATTCTCCATCGGGCGGTCGTAATCGCTGCCGATGTGACGCAGGCGGTTCAGACAGTTGGGGCACAGCAGCACCCCGTCCTTGAGGAAGGATTCCTGAGGCCCGACATGGCCACAGGTAAAGCAATGCAATGAAGGCTGCCGGGAAATGTCCAGGGCGTGGCATTCGGCGCACACATCGATGAAGTTGAGCCTTCCGGAGCCACAATCCGAACAGAGGCGGACGCGGTCGACCAGCACCCCTTCCTCCAGCCAGTTCTGCTGTGCCACCAGGCTCAACCAGACAAACGCGTTGACTTGCTCGCTATCCGCCAAGGCATCCAGTAGCGGATAGCGATAATGCTGGGGGACTTCAGGGTCCCGCAGGGCGTAGATTCGGGCGTCGTCGCGCATCCACAGCCAGGACAGCACCCGACTCTCGAAGCGTTCGGGGGCCGTCCCCTGATTGAACAGCTTGAAACGCTCAAGCCACCCCCGCCATTTGGTTTTGATTTCGTTGGAATCGGCCGGGCAGGCACCATCTCCCAGGGCTTCGCACAGAGCATCCTGTTCCCGGCAGCAATAAATGAGGGTGTAACGATAAGGGGGGATGGAGCGCAATTTGCGCAGGACCTTTCCCGCATGGGTGCCGGGCATGTCCAGTAGCACTACGTCGAATGCGGCGACAGCCAACAGGCTGCCAAGATCGGTAAAGTGCGCAATCTCGGGAAGATTCGCGCTTGGAACTCTATTACCGAGTATCGCGATCCGTGGATTTGTAATCGGCATGGCACACGCCCTCTACCAAAGACAAGAGAAATGCGATTAAACGAGAGATACCAACAGTAGCACCGCTTCGCAGAAGCGCGAGCTTAATTGTGAAGTTATTTTTTGACAGCTCGAATACTGGAAGTTCGTCAAATCAGAGAATGAATGTTCAGCGCCCCACGGTGGTGCATTTTAAGAATTACCGAAGACATCAACCGAAAAAAACTTTACTTTTCATACAGATAATAAAATAGCAAACTAACTAACAATACAAAACGCCATTACTTGTTAATCGCCATCATTCGTTGCGCTTCGCCAGTTTTCTATTGACTGCGACTGACTATCAATCGCCACCTTGTTTACTTTCATGGCTCAATACAATACGAACACTTATAAGTTCAAATATTTTTTATATTAAAATCACAGGTACTTATGGCTAAACTAACTCAATTGACTGCCATTGTCTCATCAGACTAACAGCCATTATTTCAATATCAACCACTTTCATTTAAACCAGACTAATAAAGTTGGTTATAGGTGCGCTATTGCGCACAAACCTCCCTCAAGCACCCCCGCAACCAGCAATGCACAGGGTCGGCCTCCAGGCGCGGATGCCAGAGCATGGCCACGGTAAATTCCGGCAAGGACAGCGGCAGCGCAAAACTGTGCATGCCCCATCGCAGGTTGGCGGTGTGGCGTTCCGGCACGCTGGCGATCAGGTCGCTGGAACGGGCAAGCGCCAGCGCGGTGGAGAAGCCGGCGACGATGGTTGCGATCTGTCGTTGCAGGCCAATTGGTGCCAGGGCTTCATCGATCGGTCCCTTGTCCAGCCCTCGGCGGGACACGCTGATGTGGCTGCCCGCCGCATAACGCTCAGGTGTGATCTCGCCCTCCTCCAGCGCATGCCCCGCACGCACCACGCCGATGAAACGATCGCGGAACAAACCCTGGGTCCGCAGCTCCGGACTGGCAGCCTTGCCGACGACACCGGTTTCCAGATCGACCGTGCCGTCGCGCAATGACGTGCTGTCCTTGTCGGGTTTGTGCATGAAGCGCAGGCGTATGCCCGGCGCCTGTTCCGCGACACGTGCGATCAGTGCGGCGCCGAAGTTTTCGACGAACCCTTCGCTGGTGCGCAGGGTGAACGTGCGCACCACGCCATTGAGGTCGGGTTGCCCGGCTGGGCGCAAGACCGTTTCAGCCTCCAGCACAAGCTGACTGACCCGCTCCCGCAGTTCAAGCGCCCGCGGTGTCGGCACCAGGCCGCGCCCGGCCCGGACCAGCAACGGATCGCCGGTGGTTTCCCGCAAGCGCGCCAACGCCCGGCTCATCGCCGACGGGCTCAGCCGCAAGCGCTTGGCGGCGCCGGCCACACTGCCCTCTGTCAGCAGGACATCCAGGGTGATCAGCAGGTTGAAATCAGGCGTGGGCATGGTTTGCACCGTGGCTTTGTGGAGTGGCGTCCAGTGCACGTATCAAGTGCAACCGGTGCGCCTTCCGCCATGTTAGGCGCGGGCGTAGATTTTCGGTAGCTCCAATCGGGAGCGGCCAGAAAATAGGAACAGCATGGACTCCACAACAACCCTTACAGAAATCGGGCAACGGGCACTGTCCGTCAAGTGGGCATTGGCCAGCCTGTCGCTGTCGATGTTGTTGTCATCCCTGGGCACCAGCATTGCCAATGTCGCTTTGCCGACGCTGGCCCAGGCGTTCGATGCGTCCTTTCAACAGGTGCAGTGGATCGTCCTCGCCTACCTGCTGGCCATCACCACGTTGATCGTCAGCGTCGGTCGCCTCGGCGACCTGATGGGGCGGCGCCGTCTGCTGTTGTGCGGTATCAGTGTGTTCACCCTGGCCTCGGCCCTGTGCGGCCTGGCGCCGAGCCTTGAACTGTTGATCGGCGCGCGGGCGCTGCAAGGGCTCGGCGCGGCGATCATGATGGCGCTGACCCTTGCATTCGTAGGCGAGACCGTAGCGAAAGAGAAAACCGGCAGCGCCATGGGTTTGCTCGGCACGATGTCGGCCATGGGCACGGCGATGGGACCGTCCCTGGGTGGTGTGCTGATCGCCGGATTGGGCTGGCAAGCGATCTTCTTGATCACAGTGCCGCTGGGTTTGCTGACCCTGTTGCTCGCCTGGCGCTATTTACCTGCCGATCAACCGAAAACATCACGCCCCGCCTTCGATCCGCTGGGCACCCTGCTGCTGGCCCTGACACTTGCCACCTACGCACTGGCGATGACCCTGGGACGCGGCCATTTCAGCCTGCTCAACATCGCATTGCTGCTGGCGGCTTGCGTGGGGATCGGGTTGTTCGTGTGGGTTGAGAAACGCGTAACAGCGCCTTTGATTCGATTGGCGATGTTCCATGACCGGCAGCTCAGCGGCAGCCTGGGTATGAGCCTGTTGGTGACCACGGTGATGATGGCCACGCTGGTGGTCGGGCCGTTTTACCTGTCGCAGGCCCTCGGACTAAACGCCGTCGGGGTCGGGCTGGTGCTGTCGGTCGGGCCATTGGTCGCGGCATTGACCGGGGTACCTGCCGGGCGCATTGCCGACCGTTTCGGCGCCCGGCGCATGACCTTCGTCGGGTTGGTTGCCATCGCGCTCGGTTGCCTGCTGTTGTCTGTGTTGCCGAGCAGCCTGGGAATCATTGGCTACATCACACCCATGGTGGTGATCACATTGGGTTATGCGGTGTTTCAGACGGCCAATAACACGGCGGTGATGGCTGATGTCCAGCCGGAACAGCGGGGAGTGGTGTCGGGGTTGCTCAACCTGTCGCGTAATCTGGGGTTGATCACCGGGGCGGCGGTGTTGGGGGCGGTGTTTGCTTTGGCGTCGGGGGTGGTTGAAGTCGCTTTCGCGCACCCGGAGGCTGTTGCCAGCGGGATGCATATCACCTTTACAGTGGCGTTGGGGTTGATTGGCATAGCTTGTTTGATCGCGGTGGGCAGCCGGGCGCCGACCGGGTGCAGGGCTTAGCGGGTGCGTTGCCAAATCCTTGTGGGAGCGAGCCTGCTCGCGAAGGGGGCGTGTCAGTCGACATCCA
>NZ_JBSVWS010000215.1:0-8232 GCF_054071155.1 Pseudomonas sp. SDO5532_S415
ATTCAGCATTGATGGTGACTGTCACACCGCTTTCGCGAGCAGGCTCGCTCCCACAGAGATTGTGGTGGTCAGGGTTATTCGTGCTCTTCGAGGTATTGAAGTGCCAAGCGCTCCGTCGCCACCTTGATCGGCGGCAACAGATGCGGCGCCACCAGCATCATGATCTGGTACACCACCAGCCTCACTTCACCTTCTCGATCGAGAATCCGCTGATAGTCCAGAGAGAACAGTAGCGTCAGGGTGATTTGTTCCACCAGTTGGCCCAAGGCCTGGGTGTCACTGACCAACTGCCCCTGAGCCTTCAATCGTGCCAGCAGCGAAGCCAATGTGCGTTTCAGCCCATTGAGCAAGCTGCGAATACCCTTGGCCAGTTTTGGCAAGCGTCCGGCCAGGTTCGACAGGTCCTGGAACAGAAAGCGGTATTGGGCCAGGCGTTCGACGATCAGGTGCAGGAACAGCCAATAATCTTCGGGGGCCAGTTCGACGTCGGACGGTGGATCGAGCAGGGGAGACAGTTCGGCCTGGAAGCGTTCGAACAGCCCGAGTATCAACGGCTCCTTGCCGTGGAAGTGGTAGTAGAGGTTGCCCGGGCTGATGCCCATTTCGTTGGCAACTTCCATGGTGGAGACGTTAGGTTCGCCCTTCTGATTGAACAACTGCAGGGCACATTCGAGGATGCGGTCGCGGGTTTTCATCCAGTCTTCTTAATGTTCATGTCAAGCTAACCCCGATCTCTGTGGGAGCGAGCCTGCTCGCGATGGACGTTAACGATAACGCGTGTTGTCTGGATGAACGCGTTGCCCTAGCGTTTTTCGCGAGCAGGCTCGCTCCTACAGTGATGGGGGGCGGGCTTTGGTGTGTTGAACGTCAGCGCACGCGCACGTAAGTGCCGGGCGCCGCCTCCATCGGTGGATAGTTCTGGTTGCCGAGGGTCATCAGGGTTTCCTTTTGCGCCCCCGAGCGTTCCTGAATCCAGCCCAGCCATTGCGTCCACCAACTGCCGTCGACTTGCTTGGCGTCGTAGTACCAGGCCCGTGGGTCGCTGCTCAGTTTGGCGCCTTCGACGTAGTTGGCCTTGGGGTTGCTCGGCGGATTGAGAATGCTCTGCACGTGACCGCTGTTGGACAGCACGAAGCGGCGGTCTCCCCCCAGCAGCAGCGTCGAGCGATAGACCGCATCCCACGGGGTGATGTGGTCGTTGATGCCCGCCACGCTGAAGCTGTCGACAGTGACCTTCTGCAAATCGATCGGCGTGCCGCAGACTTCGAGGCCACCCGGATGGCTCAGCGGGTTGTGCTTGAAGAAGTCCAGCAAGTCGCCATGCAGGGCTGCCGGCAGGCGCGTGTTGTCATTGTTCCAGTAGAGAATGTCGAACGCCGGTGGCTCCTTGCCCAGCAGGTAGTTGTTGACGAAGTAGCTCCAGATCAAGTCGTTGGGGCGCATCCAGGCAAAGACCTTGGCCATGTCCCGGCCGTCGAGCACACCTTTCTGATAGGAGCGGCGCTTGGCGGCTTCCAGGGTCTGTTCGTCGGCGAACAGGGTCGCCGGCGTATCCAGCTGGCTGTCGAGCAGGCTCACCAGGTAGGTCGCACTGGACACCCGCCGCAGCTGGCGCTTGGCCTGCAGGTGACCTTGCAGCGCGGCAATGGTCAGTCCGCCGGCACAGGCGCCCATCAGATTGACTTCACGGGCACCGGTGATCGCCCGGCAGACATTCATGGCTTCTTCCACCGCTTCAACGTAGGTCGATAGACCCCATTCGCGGTGGCGCACATCCGGGTTGCGCCAACTGATCACGAAGGTTTGCAGGCCATTCTTGAGCGCAAACTGGACGAAGCTGTTGTGGGGGCTCAGGTCGAAAATGTAGTACTTGTTGATCTGCGGCGGCACCACCAGCAGCGGTTTTGAATACTGCTTTTCGCTCATCGGCTTGTACTGGATCAACTCCAGCAGTTCGTTGCGAAACACCACGGCACCGGTGGTGGTCGCCACGGTCTTGCCGACCTCGAAGGCCTGCTTGGTGACCTGGCGGGGCAGGCCATCGTTGTGCAGGAAGTCGTCCACCAGATGGCTGATCCCGCGCACCAGGCTGTTACCGCCGGAGTTGAAGATTTCCTTGATCGCCAGCGGATTGAGCAAGCTGTTGGACGGCGACACGGCATCGTTGAGCAGGGCGAACGCAAAGTGCGCGCGAGCGCGATCGTCCGGGCTCATGTTGCTTTCGTCGATCCAGCTTTTGACCTGCTTCTGCCAGCTCAGGTAGGCCTGCAGGCTGCGACGATAAAACGGGTTGAGGCTCCATGCCGGGTCGGCGAAACGGCTGTCCTGCGGGTTGGTCGGGTGCAGGGTTTCGCCCAGCAACACTCGGCCCAATTGACCGCCCAGCTTCAGGGCGTGCCGGGCACTGTGCACCGGGTTGCGCAAACCATGGGCGGCAACGCTGCGCAGGGTTGAAAACAGATCCCGACCCCGCAGGCCGGTAATCGCACTCTGTGCATTGATGAACGCGGCGGGAGTCGGTAATGAATCCCTCGCTGGTTTGTCGCGCATGAGTCAACACTCCTTCGTCTTCAGGCCAAATACAAACACCGAACCAGAACACCATAGACGCTGTAGCGGGTTGTTGCGCGGCGCGGCGTCCTGCCGTCCACTTTTCTTGAATAAAAACAGGGCTGATTAACCGCCCAGTGGCGACGGATGCGGATGCATCACCGCACGCTGACGTTCCTCTTCGAGAAACTTCATGATGATCGGCGCCACGGCTTCGGCCCGGGTAATCAGGAACAGATGGCCGTCATCGATGATGTGCAACTGGGCGTTGGGAATCCGCCATGCCAGCAAGCGCATGTTGACCAGCGGGATCAGTGGATCGTCGTCGCCGGCCAGGACCAGGGTCGGCTGGTTGATCTTGTGCAGCCAGTGAATGCTGGTCCAGCCGAGACCGGCGAACAGCTGCCAGTAGTACCCGAGCTTGCCCGCCGAACGCACCTTGGCCGCGTGGCTGGCAGCGAGCGTCGGATCGCGCCGGAAGGAGCCGCCGTAGATCATCGGTGCGATGCGGATCACGTGCGAAGGCTGGATGTAGCGTCTGGGGCTGGCCATCATCCACAGCACTTTCGGTTTGCCCGGTACCATCACCGCGCCCGCCGCCGTCGCCGCCAGTACAAGCTTCTTGCAACGCTCCGGATAGTCATAGGCGAACTGCTGGGCCAGGGCGCCACCCCAGGACACACCGATCACATTGACCTGCCCGTAGTCGAGGTAGTCGAGCATGCGTGCCGTGAGCTTCGCCAGGCTGGGAAAGCGATAAGGGCGATTGGGCGTCGACGAACCACCGACACCTGGAACGTCGAATGCGATGACTTCCAGGTCCGGGTCCAGTGCCGCGACGAACGGAAACACCAGCTCCAGGTTGGCGCCAATGCCGTTGAAAATCAGCAAGGGCGTCAAGTGAGGCTTGCCGGGGCGCACCGCCGTGCGGAGGGTCTGTCCATCCAGGTCGACGGTACGGAATATGAACGGTTGCGGCATGCTCTAGCCCTGTGGATTAAGTCATCCCCGACTCCCTTGTGGGAGCGAGCCTGCTCGCGAAAGCGTCGGGTCAGTCGACCTTGAATGTGCAACCGCATTCGCGAGCAGGCTCGCTCCCACAGGGGGAGACGGGGTGTGTCAGTTACCGCTCATGTACGTAAGTACCCGGCGATGCTTCGCCTGCCGGATAAGCCTTGTTGCCCAGTTTTGCCGGGGCCTTTTTCAGCTCGCCCGAGCGCTGGGCCTGCCAGGCTTGCCAGTGCAGCCACCAGGAATCGGTGTGCTTGGTGGAGTTCTCTTGCCACTGCTCGGCACTGTCCGCCATTTCCGTGCTGGTCATGTAACGGGATTTCGGGTTGCCCGGCGGGTTCAGGATGCTCTGGATGTGCCCGCTGCTGGACAGCACGAATTCGACATTGCCGCCAAACAACTGCGCCGACTTGTAGCAGGACTTCCACGGGGTGATGTGGTCGTTGGTGCCGGCCAGGGAAAAGATATCGGCCGTCACTTGCTTGAGGTCGATGGCGGTACCGCACACCTCCAGTGCATTCGGGCGGATCAATGGATTGTTTTTGAACATTTCGATCAGATCGCCGTGGAATGCTGCGGGCAATCGCGTGGTGTCGTTGTTCCAGAACAGGATGTCGAAAACCGGTGGCTCGTTGCCCAGCAGGTAGTTGTTGACCCAGTAGTTCCAGATCAGGTCATTGGGGCGCATCCAGGCAAAGACCTTGGCCATGTCGCGACCTTCCAGCACACCGGCCTGATACGAGTGGCGCTTGGCGGCCTCGAGGGTCTGCTCGTCGACGAACAGGGCTACATCGCTGTCCAGGGTGGTATCCAGCACGCTCACCAGCAGGGTGAGGGCGTTGACCTTGTTCTCGCCGATCGCGGCGTAGTGGCCCAGCAGCGCGGTGCAGGTGATGCCGCCGGAGCAGGCGCCGAGCATGTTCACGTCTTTGCTGCCGGTGATGGCGGTGACTACGTCGACCGCTTCCTTGAGCGCCTCGATGTAGGTCGACAGGCCCCACTCGCGCTGCTCCTTGGTCGGGTTGCGCCAGCTGACGATGAAGGTCTGCACGTTGTTGCGCAGGCAGAAACGCGCCAGGCTCTTGTCCGGGCTCAGGTCGAAAACATAGAACTTGTTGATCTGCGGCGGCACCACCAGGAGCGGGCGTTCGTGAACCTGCTCGGTGATCGGTTTGTACTGGATCAGCTCCAGCACATCGTTGCGGAACACCACCGCGCCTTCGGTCACGCCCAGGGTCTTGCCGACTTCGAACGCACCCATGTTGACCTGGCTCGGCATGCCGCCGTTGTGCACCATGTCCTTGGCCAGGTGCGAGAGGCCGTCGAGCAGGCTCTTGCCGCCGGTTTCGAAGAAGCGCTTGACCGCTGCCGGGTTGGCCGCCGTATTGGTCGGGGCCATGGCTTCGGTCACGAGGTTGATCACGAAGTGCCCGCGGGCGACGTCCTTGGCCGAGAGGTTGCTGTCGTCGATCCAGTCGTGGAGTTCCTTGCGCCACGCCAGGTAGGTTTGCAAATAACGTTTGTAGAGCGGGTTCTGGCTCCAGGCCGGATCGGCGAAACGGCGATCGTCGCTGGTCGGTTGCAGCTCGGACTTGCCGAACAACACGTTCTTGAGTTCCAGGCCGAAATGCGCGACATGCCTGGCGCTGTGCACCGGTTGTTTGATGGCTTGCCTGAGTACCATTCGAGCAGAAGCCAGTAGATCCTTTCCACGCAGCCCAACGACAGGATTCAGTCCCAAGGTATTTTCCGAGGCCTGATACTTCAAGTCATCGTTATTCTTGTTACTCATCTACGACGCTCCATTGTCCTGAGACGAGTACCCGGTCCCGCTGTGCAGTCACACAACCAATTCCAGGTACTACTGCTCGGGTGACCGTTAATTCTGCATCGCTGCTTTTTCTTCGCAGAGAGCACTGCAGGGAACTTGCCAGCTCCATTGGTTACCCGAGTTTAATTTTTTTCGCAAGCAGGCCAATCACCGGCATCGAAGCGGAGCATTCAAACAGATGGAATTAGAAAATGCCTTCTAATGAGCAAAAGGCTTGGGTTAGAGCATCAGCTTGACGACAGATTCGTTAGGGTCGCGGGTTTTTCCGGCGGCTTTGAGCTCAGCCAGATAATCCTCCCAGAGTGCGTCATAACGTCGCCCCAGTTCGTAGAGGTATTCCCAGGTGAACAGGCCGCTGTCGTGGCCATCGTCGAAGGTCAATTTCAGTGCGTACTGACCGGCCGGCTCTATCTTGGACAGCCCTACGTTGATCTTGCCAAATTGCAGGATGGGTTTGCCGTGGCCCTGGACCTCGGCGGAAGGAGAGTGCACGCGCAGGAACTCGGCGGGCAGGGTGTATTCCTCGCCGGACGCGTACTTGAGCGTCAGGGTTTTCGAGGCTTTGTGCAGCTTGATGTCGGTGGGGAGTTGGGTCATGACTAGGGTGTCCGTTTTATGTGGGACTTTGTTGGAGCGAGCCTGCTCGCGAAGGCGTCATAACATTCAACGGAGTCTTTGAATGTCAGACCGCTTTCGCGAGCAGGCTCGCTCCCACAGGTCCATCACCGCTGTAAGTATGGCTTACAGGATATAACGGGACAGGTCTTCGTTCTGCGCCAATTCGCCGAGGTGGCTGTTGACGTAGTCTGCGTCGATCAGGATCGCCTTGTCATCGTGGGCGCTGGCCAGGTCGCCGGCGCTGAACGACACTTCTTCGAGCAGGCGCTCGAGGAGGGTGTGCAAGCGACGGGCACCGATGTTTTCGGTTTTCTCGTTGACCTGCCAGGCGATCTCCGCCAGGCGCTTGATACCGTCCGGCTGGAACTCGATGGTCAGGCCTTCGGTTTTCAGCAGCGCGCAGTATTGCTCGGTGAGCGATGCGTGCGGCTCGCTGAGAATGCGCTCGAAGTCTTGTGGCGACAGCGCTTTGAGTTCTACCCGAATCGGCAGGCGGCCTTGCAGTTCCGGTACCAGATCGCTCGGCTTGCTTAAATGGAACGCGCCGGAAGCAATGAACAGGATGTGGTCGGTCTTGACCATGCCCAGTTTGGTGTTCACGGTGCAGCCTTCGATCAGCGGCAGCAGATCGCGTTGCACGCCTTCACGGGACACATCGGCGCCACCGACATTGCCGCGCTTGGCGACCTTGTCGATTTCGTCGATGAACACGATGCCGTGCTGCTCGACCGCTTCCAGCGCCTTGGCCTTCAACTCTTCGTCGTTGACCAGGCGGCTGGCTTCTTCGTCGCGCACCAGTTTCAGCGCTTCCTTGACCTTGAGCTTGCGGCTCTTGCGTTTGCCCTTGCCCATGTTGGCGAACAGGCTCTGCAACTGGTTGGTCATCTCTTCCATGCCCGGTGGCGCGGAGATATCGACGCCGGACATTTCGGCGACTTCGATCTCGATTTCCTTGTCGTCCAGCTGACCTTCGCGCAGGCGCTTGCGGAACAGCTGACGGGTGTTGGAATCGGTCGCCGGGGCATCGTCGCTGCTGAAGCCCATGCGGGCCGGTGGCAACAGCGCGTCAAGGATGCGCTCTTCGGCGGCGTCTTCGGCGCGATGGCGAACCTTGGTGATTTCCTGTTCGCGCAGCAGCTTGATCGCTGCATCGGCCAGGTCGCGAATGATCGACTCGACGTCACGGCCGACATAGCCGACTTCGGTGAACTTGGTCGCTTCGACCTTGATGAACGGCGCGTTGGCCAGTTTGGCCAGGCGACGGGCGATCTCGGTTTTACCGACACCGGTCGGGCCGATCATCAGGATGTTTTTCGGGGTTACTTCAACGCGCAGCTCTTCAGGCAGCTGCATCCGGCGCCAGCGATTGCGCAGGGCAATGGCGACGGCACGCTTGGCATCGTCCTGGCCGATGATATGGCGATTGAGTTCGTGGACGATTTCACGGGGAGTCATGGACATAATATTTGACGGACCTTGAACAAGATGAGTCGTGGCGATTGGCCGAAACAGACTTACTCGTCGCCTTTGGCGCAGTCCTGCTCCTCAATGGTCTGGGTGTGGTTGGTGAATACGCAGATGTCGCCGGCGATGCCGAGGGCGGTCTCGACGATTTCCCGGGCGGACAGGTCGGTTTTTTTCAGCAGTGCGCTGGCGGCAGCCTGGGCAAAGGCGCCACCGGAGCCCATGGCGATCAGACCATGCTCAGGCTCCACCACATCGCCATTGCCGGTGATGATCAGGGAAGCGTCCTTGTTGGCGACAGCGAGCATGGCTTCGAGGCGGCTGAGGGTGCGATCGGTGCGCCACTCCTTGGCGAGCTCGACGGCGGCACGAACCAGATGGCCCTGGTGTTTCTCCAGCTGACCCTCGAAACGTTCGAAAAGGGTAAAGGCGTCAGCCGTGGCACCGGCAAAACCGGCAAGGACTTCACCGTGGTACAGGCGACGGACCTTCTTGGCGTTGCCTTTCATCACGGTATTGCCGAGGGATACCTGGCCGTCGCCGCCCATGACGACTTTGCCTTGGCGGCGGACTGAAACGATGGTGGTCAAGGGGAGAGTCTCCACGCAGCGGGGCGAAAATGCCTTATGCCGATACATATGGGGGTGGTGGAGAGGATTTCAACTGCGGGGCGCCGCGGGGGACGAGCGGCGTTCTTGCGGATGAGGTTGCAGCGTCTGTGCTGACGCCTTCGCGAGCAGGCTCGCTCCCACAGGATA
>NZ_JBSVWS010000216.1:0-8110 GCF_054071155.1 Pseudomonas sp. SDO5532_S415
CATAATTGGAATGGGCCATGAACCGCCGTGGCTCCAGCCGGATCGACTCAGCGATCTGGCAGGGTGATATTGAGTTCCAGAATCGAGCAGCTGCCCTGGCTTTCCAGTGCGACGTGCACGTCGTCGGACCCGATATTGACGTACTTGCGAATCACCTCGACCAGTTCCTTTTGCAAGGCCGGCAGGTAATCCGGGGTACTGCGTTGGCCGCGTTCGTGCGCCACGATGATCTGTAGACGCTCTTTCGCTACCGACGCGGTGCTTTGCTTTTTGTTGGCACGAAAGAAGTCAAAAAGGTTCATTGCTTAGTTGCCTCCAAACAGGCGCTCGAAGAATCCCTTCTTCTGTACATCGAGGAATCGATGATCCACGGTCTTGCCCAGCAGGCGGTCAACGGTATCGCTGTAGGCCTGGCCGGCATCGCTCTGGTCGTCGAGGATCACTGGAACGCCCTGGTTGGATGCCTTGAGCACCGCCTGGGATTCCGGGATCACGCCGAGCAGGGCCACCGAGAGGATTTCCTTGACGTCTTCTACGCCGAGCATTTCGCCTTTGCTCACACGTTCCGGGTGATAACGGGTAATCAGCAGGTGTTCCTTGATCGGGTCTTCGCCGCGTTCGGCACGACGGGACTTGCTGGCCAGCAGGCCAAGCATGCGGTCGGAGTCACGAACCGAGGACACTTCAGGGTTGGTCACGACGATCGCTTCGTCAGCGAAGTACATGGCCAGGTGGGCGCCTTTCTCGATGCCCGCCGGGGAGTCGCAGACCACGAACTCGAAGTCTTCCTTGAGTTGCATCAGGACTTTTTCCACGCCTTCTACGGTCAGCGCGTCTTTGTCGCGGGTCTGGCTGGCGGCCAGCACGTAGAGGTTTTCCAGGCGCTTGTCTTTGATCAGCGCCTGCTGCAGGTTGGCTTCGCCGTTGACGACGTTGACGAAGTCGTACACCACGCGGCGCTCGCAACCCATGATCAGGTCGAGGTTACGCAGGCCGACGTCGAAGTCGACGATCACTGTTTTGTGGCCGCGCAGAGCGAGGCCGGTACCGATAGCGGCGCTGGTGGTGGTCTTACCCACACCACCCTTGCCGGATGTAACCACGAGAATCTTGGCCAAGGTGTTTCACCCCTAAGGAAAAAGGACTTTTAGCCCCTGAAAAACATCTCTTGAAAAACTACTGCAGTCGGACAGCCTTGGCTGGAATTCGGTTCTGGGCGGCGTTTACCTCCGGTAAACACTGCTTTTGGCCTGTTTCCTACTTCGTTTGAGCCGTTTTCGCTACGTTTTAGAGATGTTTGGAAAATGCGGCAGTATCCGTTAAAGCCGAATGATGTTCAACACATCGCCCGACAGGCTGACCTGTACGCCTGAACCCCATAAAGGGTCGCGGCGCAGATCTTCGGACACCTTGTAATGACCTGCGATGGAGACCAGTTCAGCGCTCATTTGCTGACAGAAAATCCTGGCTTTGGTGTCGCCTTTGACTCCGGCCAACACGCGACCACGCATGGGGCCGTATACATGGATGTTGCCATCGGCGAGAAGTTCCGCCCCCGGGCTGACCGAAGAGATCACCACCAGATCGCTGCCCTGAGCATAGATCTGCTGTCCGCCGCGTACGGGCGAGGTGATGATTTTGGTCGGTTTGATGGTTGGCTCCGGCGGTTTTTCCGGTTTTTTCGCCACAACACCTTCGTTCAGGTCAAGCGGACGCTCGCGGGCACCGGACGGCGGCAGCACCGGAAGATCAACGGCGATGGCCGCGGCGATGTCTTCAATGCGGCTGGCGCGAATCGCCAGGGTACGCAGGCCGTGCTGGCGGCAAACGCGCATCAGCCCCGGCAGATCGACCGCGCCTTCATGGGCCGGAAGTTTGTCCAGGGCCAGTACCAGAGGGGCATTGCTGAAAAAACCAGGCGCCTGGGCAACCTTGGCGGCCAATTGCCGATCGAGGCCTTCGAGGTCGTTGCGGGCCAGCTCCAGCACCGTAATGGCGAGCATGCTGCCCTTCAGCTGGAACACGGGATCTTGGTCTAGCGGTTCGGTTTGGCTCATGGTCGGCATACAGAGACTTGTCACTAAAAGTGCCGAGACTTATAACGAGAACGCCCGCAGGCCGCAAGCCGGGTCGAACGATGTAGAATGCGCGGCCATTGTCTTTTCGGAAGCTTTAATGGATCGCCCGCGTTTTCGAACCTCCTTTCTATCTCCACGTTTCTGGCCACTGTGGTTGGGCCTGGGGCTGTTGTGGCTGATTGTCCAGTTGCCGTATCCGGCATTGCTGTGGATCGGTCGCGGTCTGGGTGCCTTGATGTATCGGGCGGCCGGCGACCGACGGCGCATCGCCAAGCGCAATCTGGAACTGTGTTTCCCTGAAAAGTCCGCTGCCGAGCGCAAGCGTCTGCTCAAGGAAAATTTCGCCTCGACCGGCATCGCTTTTTTCGAAATGGCGATGAGCTGGTGGTGGTCCCGCGAGCGTCTGGCGAAACTGGCCCATATCGAGGGCCTGGAATATCTGCAGCAAGCCCAACGCGAGGGCAAGGGTGTGATTCTCATGGCGGTGCATTTCACCACCCTGGAAATCGGCGCCGCATTGCTTGGCCAGCAGCACACCATCGACGGTATGTACCGCGAACACAAGAATCCTTTGTTCGACTATGTCCAGCGTCGTGGTCGCGAGCGGCACAACCTCGATTCGCTGGCGGTCGAGCGTGAAGACGTACGCGGCATGCTCAAATTGCTGCGCTCGGGCCGGGCGATCTGGTATGCACCGGACCAGGACTACGGCGCCAAGCAAAGCATCTTCGTGCCGTTGTTCGGTATTCAGGCGGCGACCGTTACCGCCACCAGCAAATTCGCACGGCTGGGCAAGGCGCTGGTGGTGCCGTTCACCCAGGAGCGCCTGGCGGACGGTAGCGGTTATCGGTTGGTAATCCATGCGCCGCTGGAAGGCTTCCCTGGGGAAACCGAGGAAGAAGATTGCCTGCGTATCAATCAATGGATCGAGGGTGTACTGCGTGAGTGTCCGGAGCAATACCTCTGGGCCCATCGCCGCTTCAAGAGCCGTCCACCCGGCGAACCCAAGTTGTACGCCAAACGCGGTTGATCAATCGAACCCTGTAGGAGCGAGCATGCTCGCGACGGTGGACAACGATAACGCGGGACGCCTGACACCCCGCGGCGTTTTCACGACCATCGCGAGCAAGCTCGCTCCTACAAGGGAACTGGTCGAAATAAAGAATTCCCATCAAGCCGCATGGAGCGTTGTGTATGAATCCCGCTGAACCGGTTACAGGGTTGATTCTTTCCGGCGGCGGGGCTCGGGCGGCCTATCAGGTCGGTGTGCTGGCGGCGATTGCCGAGCTTCTGCCATTGGGCGCAGACAATCCGTTTCCGGTGATCGTCGGCACTTCGGCCGGGGCGATCAATGCGGTCAGCCTGGCCAGCGGAGCCACGGATTTTCGCGCCGCCATCGAGCGATTGACTGCCTTCTGGCAAGGCTTTCGCAGTCATCTGGTGTTGCGCAGTGATTGGCCCGGGGTGATCCGCCAGGCCAGTCGCTTTGTCGGTCACAGCCTGCTGGGCCTTGGCGCTCAGGTCCCCGTGGCGTTGCTCAACAGTTCGCCACTGCGCGATCTGCTCCATGACAAGTTGCACATGACCGGCATTGCAGAGGCCATCTCACAAAAGCAACTGCATGCCGTGGCCGTCACGGCATTCGGGTACGAATCCGGTCAGGCCGTGACGTTTTATCAGGGCGGCGGCACCATCGATGCCTGGTTACGCCATCGCCGGATTGGCGTTCCTACCCAGTTGTCCGTTGAGCATCTGCTCGCCAGTTCGGCCATCCCGCTGCTGTTTGCCCCGGTGAAAATCGGCGAAGAGTATTTCGGCGATGGCGCCGTGCGCCAATCGGCACCGATCAGCCCGGCGCTGCATCTGGGTGCCAGTCGCGTTTTGGTGGTGGGGGTCAGTGGCAATCCACGGGGCGTTGATCCGGAGCAGCCATTGCAACGTGCCTGGACCGGGCAGCAGCCGACCCTGGCGCAGATCGGCGGGCACATGCTCAACAGTACGTTCATTGACAGCCTGGAAAGCGACATCGAGTTGCTGCAACGCTTGAATCAGTTCAGTCACCTCATGCCCGATGGCACACCGATTCGCACACTGGGCGTGGCGCCGGTGGAGGTATTGGTGATTTCGCCCAGTCAGCCGATCGACGAGATTGCCGCACGCCATCGCCAGGAATTGCCGGCGGCACTGCGCCTGTTCCTGCGCGGGCCGGGGGCGACCAAGACCAGCGGGGCGGGGGTGTTGAGTTATCTGTTGTTCGAGGCGGGGTATTGCAGCGAGTTGATTGATCTGGGGCGGCGGGATGCGTTGGCCAAGAAGGAAGAGTTGTGCCGGTTTCTGGGGTTGGTGTAGGAGCGAGCTCTGCTCGCGATGGACGTTAACGATAACGCGTGTTTTCTGATTCAACGCGTTGCCCTGTAGTCCATCGCGAGCAAGCTCGCTCCTACAAGATCAGAAGTGAACCTTGACCAGGAAGCTGGTCACGCTCTGATCGGTCTTGAAGCCCTCGCTGTCCTCGATACCGTATTTGTTTTTCCAATAATCGTATTCAACACCGACGTACAACTGCTTCTCGCCCAGATTCAGCGCCTTGCCCAGGTCGTACTTGATCTGTGGGTTGAAGTGCAGGTTGGCGTGGTATTCGCCTTTGGAGTTGGAGTCGTTGTCGACCACCCAATCCATGAAGCCGTCGATGAGCACGTCGGAATCGCCCACCGGGATGGTGTAGGACCAGACCGGGGTGATCTGCCAGATATCGTCACCCGGACGGCTGCCTTCGGTATGGCGGTTGTAGAAGTTCAACTGGAAGTAGTCGAAACCCGGGATGGCCAGATCGAAGCCTGGACCGATCAGGTAGGACTCGGTGTCGTTCTCGCCGAACTCATAGGTCATGGCCAGCAGGACGTCCTTGATCGGGCCGAATTCCAGCTTCTGGTCGAAGATCTTGCCGAATGACAGGCGCGGGGCGAATTCACCGTAGTGGGTGTTCTCGCCCGCGAACGCATCTTCCTTGCCGTTGTAGAAGATCTTGTCGATGAAGAAGAAGTTGTCACCGTATTTCCAGCCATCGGCGTGTTCGAAGGTCACCGTCTGCTGGATGCGCGGGTTGACCTGGAAGTCCTTGCCATACAGATAGGTCAGGCTGTTGTTCTGCCATTGCAGCAAGTCGCCGGCCATGGCCTGGCCCCCCGCCAGCATCGATCCCGCCAGCATCAGGCTAGTGCACGTGCGTTTCATTCGGTTGCTCCCAAAAAGTAGTGATTTCATATTTTTTTAAGGTCGACGCTCTGGTGTGGCGCCTTTTTCTGTAACGGCAAAAAAATCATCCATACGGTCAGCTTGAGTGCTGTCAGCAAACGCTGCGCCAAGGTTTTCGAAAACAAAAAAACTCCCGCTCGGCTGCTCAAAAACAGTCGATTGAGAGTGATTGGGGAATGCCTTGGTACCGTCCAGTGCCGGGATAAGTTGGCTTTCTGGTCAGGAATTAAATCCGGGCTTTTTTTTAAAGCGGATTCAGGCGGCCGCGGAGAATACTGACTCCAGGGCCCGCTCTCAAGTGCTCCGCAACAGCGCACCGACGACAGGTTTGGGGCACGGTTGCGGACCATCTTAGAAGTGCACCTTCACCAGCAGACTGGTGGTGCTTTCATGTGTGTCGAGGTTGGTGTTGTTTTCGACGCCGTACTTGTCTTTCCAATAGCTGTATTCGACGCCGACATACACCTGCTTCTCACGCCAGCCGAAGGCTTTGCCCAGGTCATATTTGATCTGCGGGTTGAAGTGCAGGTTGGCGTGATAGGTGCCACGCGAGTTTTGATCGTTGTCCACGACCCAGTCGATGTAGCCGTCGATCAACAGGCTCGAATTGCCCAGTGGCAGGGTGTAGGACCAGGCTGGCGTGATCTGCCAGACATCATCGCCGGGACGCGAGCCTTCGGTCTGGCGATAGTAGAAGTTCAGGGTGAAAAAGTTGAAGCCCGGTACCTTGAGGTCGAAACCGGGGCCAATCAGATAGGCTTCGCTGTCGTCTTCGCCATTCTCGTAGGTCATGGCCAGCAACACGTCCTTGATCGGGCCGAATTCGAAGCGGCGGTCGAGGATTTTGCCGAAGGAGAGGCGCGGGCTGAATTCGCCGTAATAGGCGTGAACGCCTTTGTTCCGGTCTTTCTCGCCGTTGTAGTAGGTGCTGTCGACGAACAGGAAGTTGTCACCATACTTCCAGCGATCGGCGTGTTCGAAGGTGATCGTCTGCTGGATCGACGGGTTGATCGTGAAATCCTTGCCGTACAGATAGCTCAGGCTGTTGGTCTGCCAAAGCAGCAAATCGCCGGCCATGGCCTGACTGGCAGCCAAAAGACAGCCACCCAACAGCATGGTTTTCTGGGTACGAATCATCTGTTGCTCCCTCTTGTTTTTATTTTTCGAGGCGCAGGCAGCCCCCGACCCTGTGGGAGCGGGCTTGCTCGCGAAGAGGGCGGTGCATTCAACAGAGATGTTGACTGTCAGACCGCTTTCGCGAGCAGGCTCGCTCCCACAGGTTTCGTGTGTTGTCTGTCAGTTCAGTGGGCGTGGCAGTCGTTGGCGGCGCGTTCGGCGCCGCCGAGGATGTTGAACAACAGGTTCAATGTCAGGGCGCTGAGGGTGGCCATGGCGATGCCGCTGTGGGTGATCGGGCTCATCCACACGGGCAGATGGGCGAAAAACTCCGGACGCACCACCGGGATCAAACCCATGCCGATGCTCACCGCCACCAGCAATTGGTTGCGACGGTCACCGATGTCGGCTTCCTGAAGAATCTTGATCCCGGTGGCGGCGACCATGCCGAACATCGCGATGGCTGCGCCGCCCAATACCGCTGGTGGAATCGACGCCACCAGGAATGCCGCTTTCGGCAGCAGGCTGAGGACGATCAACAAGCCGCCGGCGACGATCGTCACCGAACGGCAGCGCACGCCGGTCATCTGCACCAGGCCGATGTTCTGCGCGAAGGAGGAGTGGGTGAAGGTGTTGAAGAAGCCGGCGAAGAACGAGGCGCCGGCATCGCACAGCAAGCCGCGACGCAACATGCGTGGGCAGACTTCCTGACCGGTGATCTTGCCCAGCGCAAGGAACATCCCGGTGGACTCGACGAAAATGATCACCACCACCAGGCACATCGAAAGAATCGGTGCGAGTTCGAACTTCGGCATGCCGAAGTGCAGCGGGGTCACGAATTGCAGCCATGGCGCCTGGGCCATGCCACTGAGGTCAACCATGCCGATCAGACCACAGAGCACATAGCCCAGGCACATGCCGATCAGCACGGAAATATTGACCCAGAAACCGCGCATGAAGCGATGGACCAGCAGGATGGTGCCCAGCACCAGCGCGGCAATGGTCAGGTAGATCGGGGAGCCGAACTGAGCGGCTTCGGCGCCGCCACCGGCCCAGTTCACGGCGACGGGGAACAGCGACAAACCGATCGAGGTGATGACCGTGCCGGTCACCAGCGGCGGGAAGAAACGTACGACCTTGGACATGAACGGGGCGATGAGCATGCCGAAGAATCCGGCGGCGATGGTGGCGCCGAAGATCCCTTGCAGGCCGATACCGGGCATGCCAGCCATGGCGACCATGCTGCCGACGGCGGCGAAACTGGCGCCCATCATCACCGGCATCCGGATGCCCATGGGGCCGATGCCCAAGGATTGAACAATGGTGGCGATGCCGGCTACCAGCAGGTCGGCATTGATCAGGAAGGCGATTTCTTCACGACTCAGGCCAGCGGCCTGTCCGATGATCAGCGGCACCGCGATGGCTCCGCCGTACATCAGCAGAACGTGTTGCAGGCCAACCAGGATCAGTTGCAAAAGGGGCAAACGCTGAATGGCGGGTGCGTCGGGGATGCGCGCTTGGGATAGCTCGGACATGCAACACCTCGGATCTTTTTTATTCTTGTGATGTACAGCTGCAATGTTGCTGGCAGCTGTATTCGAATCAGGACCGCGTTGCGGCCATTCGCGAGCAGGCTCGCTCCCACAGGTTTCGCATTGTCT
>NZ_JBSVWS010000217.1:0-7887 GCF_054071155.1 Pseudomonas sp. SDO5532_S415
TCAGTCAACGTTAATGTTGAATGGCTGATCGCTTTCGCGAGCAGGCTCGCTCCCACAGTGGTTTTATAGTGTTCTCAGTGGCCATGACTGCGGCCCACATGGGAATGCTCCACCTCGGTCGCAACGACCCCGCCACTTACCTCCAGCCGCTGCAAAATCCCGCATTGATCGATATCCGGCCCTTCGCTGCAGCGTTGGCGCAGGTCGAGCAGTTGTGTCTGGAGCGCCAGCAACCCATCGATCCGCGCCTTGACGTGGTGGATGTGCTCGTCGATCAGCGCGTTGACGCTTTCGCACTGGTCCTGCGGGCTGTCGCGAAAGGCCAGCAGGCTGCGGATTTCTTCGAGGGTCATGTCGAGGGTGCGGCAGTTGCGGATGAAGGTCAGGCGCTCGGCGTGGGCCTGGGTGTAGACACGATAGTTGCCGTCGCTGCGTGCCGGTTCCGGCAGCAGGTTTTCGCGTTCGTAATAGCGGATTGTTTCAACTGCACAATCCGTGAGTTTCGCCAGCTCTCCGATCTTCATGACGACGATCTCCAAAAAGGGTGCTTGACCCTATAGTGGCTACAGGGTCTTTACTTGGCAACAGGCACTTTTATGGACGAAACCCATGAGCGATTCCCTGCACACCCACAAACCCGAAGATGCTTGCTGCAGCACATTCAAACCCGTGAAGCCTCATGTACAGGGTGGCCATGGTGATACTTGCTGTTCGTCGAAAGTCGCAACGCCCTCGCTGATCCAGTTGAGCGAGGCGCCCAGTGCCGATGCGCGGCTGAGCAGTTTTCGCATCGAAGCGATGGACTGCCCCACCGAGCAAACGCTGATTCAGAACAAGTTAGGAAAACTGACTGGCGTGCAGCAGCTGGAGTTCAATCTGATTAATCGGGTGCTGGGTGTCACGCACAACCTGACGAGTACCGCGCCGATCATCGACGCCATCAAGTCCCTTGGCATGCAGGCCGAGCCGCTGGATCAGGGCACCGAAGCACCGGCAACGACACCGGGGAAAAAGCCCTGGTGGCCGTTGGCGCTGTCCGGTGTCGGTGCTCTGGTGGCGGAAGTGATCCACTTCACCAGTGCCGCGCCGAACTGGGTAGTCGCGGTTATCGCATTGATCTCAATCCTCAGTGGCGGCCTTGGCACCTATAAAAAGGGCTGGATCGCCCTGAAGAACCTCAACCTGAACATCAACGCGCTGATGAGCATCGCCGTGACGGGCGCGATCCTGATCGGGCAGTGGCCGGAAGCGGCGATGGTGATGTTCCTGTTCACCGTGGCCGAGTTGATTGAAGCCAAATCCCTGGATCGCGCACGTAACGCCATCAGCGGCCTGATGCAGATGACCCCGGAACAGGCGACGGTGTTGCAGGCCGACGGTAGTTGGGCCGCGCAAGACGTGAAAACCATCGACCTTGGTGCGCGGGTACGGGTGCGGCCCGGCGAGCGTATCGGTCTGGATGGCGAGGTGTTGGCGGGCAACTCGACCATCGATCAGGCGCCAATCACCGGTGAAAGCCTGCCGGTGGAGAAAACGGTTGGCGACAAAGTGTTCGCCGGCACGATCAATCAGGCCGGCTCACTGGAATATGCCGTGACCGCCGCGGCGAACCATTCGACCCTGGCGCGGATCATCCACGCCGTTGAACAAGCCCAGGGCGCGCGAGCGCCGACCCAGCGATTCGTCGACAGCTTCTCGAAAATCTACACCCCTGCGGTGTTTATCCTGGCCCTGGCGGTGGCGGTGATTCCGCCGCTGTTCATGAATGCTCTGTGGTTTGACTGGATCTACCGCGCTCTGGTGTTGTTGGTCGTCGCCTGTCCCTGTGCCTTGGTGATCTCCACTCCGGTGACCATCGTCAGCGGCCTCGCGGCAGCGGCACGCAAGGGCATTCTGGTAAAGGGCGGCGTTTATCTGGAAGGTGGCTACAAGCTCGATTATCTGGCCCTGGACAAGACCGGCACCCTCACCCATGGCAAACCGGTGCAGACCGATTACCTCTCGCTCGATCCCACCGCCGATGCATCGGCCCCGGTGATTGCCGCGGCGTTGGCCGGTCGTTCGGATCACCCGGTGTCGCGGGCCATCGCCAACGAGGTTGTGGATAAACAATCGGCGCCGCTGGCTGTGGATAACTTCGAGGCCCTGGGCGGGCGCGGGGTGCGCGGCGAGATCAACGGCAAGCTCTACCATTTAGGCAACCATCGCTTGGTCGAAGATCTGGGCCTGTGCTCGCCGGCGCTGGAAGACAAGCTGTTCGCCCTGGAGAAACAGGGCAAGTCGGTGGTGCTGTTGCTCGACCAGTCCGGCCCGTTGGCGCTGTTTGCCGTGGCTGACACGGTGAAGGCGTCCAGCCGCGAAGCGATCCGGCAACTGCACGAGCTGGGCGTCAAAACCCTGATGTTGACCGGCGATAACGTCCACACCGCCCAGGCGATTGCCGCGCAGGTCGGCATCGATCAGGCACAGGGTGACCTGCTCCCGACCGATAAGCTGCAAGCCATCGAAGCGCTTTATGCACAGGGCCACCACGTCGGCATGGTCGGCGACGGCATCAACGACGCCCCGGCGCTGGCGCGTTCGGAAATTGGTTTCGCCATGGCCGCCGCCGGCACCGATACCGCCATCGAGACCGCCGATGTCGCCCTGATGGACGACGATCTGCGCAAAATCCCAGCCTTCATCCGTCTGTCGCGGCAGACATCGAGCATCCTCAAACAGAACATCGCCCTGGCATTGGTCATCAAGGCGATCTTTCTTGGGGTAACCTTCGCCGGGCTCGCTACCATGTGGATGGCAGTGTTTGCCGACATGGGCGTGAGCCTGTTGGTGGTGTTCAACGGTTTGCGCCTGCTGCGCAAATAGAAGAAGAGGGATGGTTGTGCTGAGTGCCGAGCTGAAGGCGTTTTACATGGTTGCCCGCCTGGGCAGCATTACCCTGGCAGCGAAAAAGCTCGGCCTGAGCCAGCCGACGGTGACGACTCAGATTCGCAACCTCGAAAGCCAGTACTCGGTGGAACTGTTCTACCGTGGCGGGCGCCGTCTCAGCGTCAGCGACGAAGGGGCGCGCCTGCTGCCGATGGTCAAGGCGTTGATGCAGCAGGAAGCCGACATCGAGTTTTTCCTGCGTAACAGCGGCCAGGGTCAAGGCACATTGCGCATCGCCGCCACGGCGCCGTATTACATCCTCGATCTGGTGAAGACCTTTCGCGAGCGCTTGCCGCAGGTGGAGGTGTCGGTGGAAATCGGCAACTCCCAGCAGGTACTCGAAGCGCTGGAGGAATACCGGGTCGATGTCGCGGCGTCGTCGCAGTTGCTGGAGGATGCGCGGTTGATCCGGCGGGTGCTCGGCAGCGATCCGCTGGTGCTGGCGGTGCATCGCAATCATCCGTTGGCGGTCCACGACCATGTACCGCTCAGCGCGCTGGCCGGACACACATTGTTGATGCGCGAACCGGGCTCGACTACCCGGCGCATGACCGAAGAGTTGCTGGCCGGCGCCGGAGTGGGTGTCGGGCCGTTGCTGGAGATCGGCAGCCGCGAGTCGATCCGCGAAGCGGTGTTGCGCAACATCGGCATCAGCCTCATCGCCCGCCAGGAAGTGCCCCACGATCCACAGTTGCGGGTGCTGAGCATCGAGAATGCGCCCTTGCTGCCGGAGTATTTGTATTGCCTCAAGGAGCGCAAAAACGCGCGGTTGCCGGCGGCGTTTCTTGGGGTGGCGCAGGAAATGTCTCCGGCCTGAGATTTCGATTGCCTATGCTGGCCTCATCGCTGGCAAGCCAGCTCCCACAGGATTGTGCACGACTTGTGGGAGCTGGCTTGCCAGCGATGGCGGCAGATCAGACAACACAAAACTTGAACCAAAAATCCCGAATACCACTATCGGCCGATTTTGCCTCACTGCCACATGACGGACGCATTACAACTCTAGGATGGCCTTCATCTGTTAGATGAGGTCCGTCCATGAACAATTCGATCCTGACCAATCCCGGCGCACCCATGAAAGTGCGCGGCGTGCACAAGCGTTTTGGTGCCTTCACTGCACTGGACAACGTTTCCCTCGACGTGGCGGCCGGTGAATTGGTCTGTCTGCTCGGGCCGTCCGGTTGTGGCAAAACCACCTTATTGCGTTGCATCGCCGGTCTTGAACGGCAGGACCGCGGCGAGTTGTACCTGGGCGACCGTGACGTTTCCCACCTGGCCCCGCAGGCTCGGGACTACGGCATTCTGTTTCAGTCCTACGCGCTGTTTCCCAATCTCACCGTCGAAGCGAACATCGCCTACGGCCTGGCCGGCAGTGGTCGCGATGAAGTGCGTCAGCGTGTCGGGCAGATGCTCGAACTGGTCGGCCTGAGTGGCAGTGAGAAAAAGTACCCGGGCCAATTGTCCGGTGGTCAGCAGCAACGGGTCGCGCTGGCTCGGGCCTTGGCACCGGCGCCGTCGTTGTTGCTGCTGGATGAACCGATGTCGGCCCTCGACGCCCGTGTCCGCGAGCACCTGTGTACCGAACTGCGTCAACTGCAACGGGAGCTCGGCGTTACCACCCTGATGGTCACCCACAATCAGGACGAGGCCATGCTGATGGCTGACCGCATCGCCGTGATGAACAACGGCAAGGTCGAGCAGTACGCCACGCCGCAGGACATCTACAACCGCCCGGCCACGCCATTCGTGGCGGAGTTCGTCGGCCAGGGCAACTGGTTGCCGTTCCACAGCGGCAGCGACAGTCACGCCCGGGTCGGCGGGATGAACCTGCGCCTGGCCGAGGGCAGCGCCAAGACCGCCTCGGGCCGTTTGTTCTGCCGCCCCGAAGCCATCAACGTCAACCCCGTGGTGCACGAAGAAAACCTGTTCCCGGCCAAGGTTCGCGAAATCACCTTTCTCGGCAACCGCTGCCGCATGAGCTTCGAGCTCGATCAACTGCCGGGTCACGCTTTACTGGCCGAACTGGCACCGGACGCCATGCCACGTCTCGGTGCGCAGCAGATCATGGTTGCCTTGCCACCGCGCAGCCTGCAGGTGTTTGCCTGATGAGCGCGAACATCGCGCTGCCGCTACCGCGCAAGCAGGTGCGGCCAGTCTCTCGTGCCGAGATCGGTGATCGGCTGTTTGTGGTTGGCGGCAAAGTCCTGTTGCTGGTGTTGCTCGGCGTCGCTGTATTGATGCCGTTGCTGGCCATTTTCTGGCGCGGTTTCAGTTCCGAAGCCGGGCAGGGCGGTGGCTGGCTGGCGGCGCGGGAATTGATGACCAGTGCCAACTTTCACTGGCTGCTGGGCAACAGCCTCAAGGTATCCCTCAGCGTCGCGGCCATTGTCGTACCGCTGGCCTATCTGTTTGCCTACGCCCTGCAACGCACGCTGATTGCGGGCAAAGGCATCTGGCGCGGGATCTCGTTGCTGCCACTGATGGCGCCATCGATGCTGCCGGGCATCGCACTGGTTTATCTGTTTGGCAATCAGGGCATGCTGCGCGGTTTACTCTCGGACAATATCTACGGCTTCTGGGGCATTGTGCTGGGGGAGGTCATCTACACCTTCCCACACGCCTTGATGATTCTGCTGTCAGCCCTGTCCCTGGCGGATGCGCGTCTGTTCGATGCCGCGTCCAGCATGGGCGCCGGTCCGGCTAAAGCGTTTCGCAGCATCACCTGGCCGGCGACGCGCCAGGCGGTATTCGCCGCGTTCTGCCTGGTGTTCACCTTGACCATTACCGACTTCGGCGTGCCCGTGGTGGTCGGTGGCGACTATCAAGTGCTGGCGCTGGAAGCCTACAAAGCCGTGGTCGGTCAACAGCAGTTCGGTCGCGGTGCATTGATCGGCATGGTGTTGCTGTTGCCGGCGCTGTTCAGCTTTGGTGTCGATGCCTGGTTGCGTCGGCGTCATGGCGACTCCATGAGTGGCCGCGCCCAAGTCTTCAAGCCGGCGCCGTCGAAGCTGCGCGACGGCTGTTACCTCGCCATCGTGCTGCTGATTTGCGCTGCGTTGCTGCTGGTGTTTGGCATGGCAGTGTTCTCGTCGCTTGTGAAATTCTGGCCATACAACCTGTCGTTGTCTTTGAACCACTACCAGTTCAACGACACGGCGGGCGGTGGCTGGCTGGCCTACGGCAACAGCGTGAAGATGGCGTTGTGCACGGCGCTGATCGGCAGCGTGCTGATCTTCACCGGTGCGTACCTGATGGAAAAAACCAAGGGCCAGCGCGGACTGAATCTGACCCTGCGCATGCTCAGTTTCGTACCGATGGCGGTACCGGGTCTGGTGCTTGGCCTGGGTTATGTCTTCTTCTTCAACCTCACCGGCAATCCGCTGCACGTGCTCTACGGGACCATGACCCTGCTGGTGGTCTGCACCATTGCTCACTATTTGACCACCGCACAAATGACTGCGACCACCGCATTGCGCCAGCTCGACGCTGAGTTCGAAGCGGCCGCACTGTCGCTCAAGGCGCCGCTGTACCGGCATTACCTGCGGGTCACCGTGCCGATTTGCCTGCCAGCGCTGCTGGACATCGTGCGCTACCTGTTCGTTTCAGCCATGACCACCGTCTCGGCAGCGATCTTCCTTTACAGCCCCGACACCATCCTCGCGGCGGTGGCGGTACTGAACATGGACGACGCCGGCAACGTCGGCGGCGCGGCGGCGATGTCGACCCTGATTCTGTTCACCTCGGCAGGCGTGTCCCTGCTGCTGGCCTGGGCTTCGCGCGGCTTGCTGCGCCGTTCGCAGGCCTGGCGGCAGACCACGCCCGGTCATTGACTCCGTACACACCCCTCAACTCAAAAACAGGAAAAGATCATGTTCAAGCCTATGGCCCTGGCCGCCGCTGTCCTCACCGCTTTCAGCCTGAACGCCTTTGCGGCGAAAACCGAGTTGACGGTGTACACCGCCCTCGAAGCCGAACAACTGAAGACCTACAAGCAAGCGTTCGAAAAGGCCAACCCGGACGTAGAAATCAAATGGGTACGTGATTCCACCGGCATCATCACCGCCAAGCTGCTGGCGGAAAAGGCCCGCCCTCAGGCTGACGCGGTCTGGGGCCTGGCCGCTTCGAGCCTGGCCATCCTCGACCAGCAAGGCATGCTGCAAAGCTATGCGCCGAAGGACCTGGGCAAAATCGGCGGCAACTACCGCGATGCCGCCAACCCGCCAGCGTGGGTCGGCATGGACGTCTGGGCCGCGACCATTTGCTTCAATACCGTCGAAGCCGAGAAGCAAGGCCTGACCAAACCGGTGAGCTGGCAAGACCTGACCAAGCCTGAGTACAAGGGCAAGATCGTCATGCCTAACCCGGCTTCGTCCGGTACCGGTTTCCTCGACGTCAGCGCCTGGTTGCAGACCTTCGGCGAGAAGCAGGGCTGGCAGTACATGGACGACCTGCACCAGAACATCGGCCAGTACGTTCACTCCGGCTCCAAGCCCTGCAAACTGGCAGCGGCGGGTGAATTCCCGATCGGTATTTCCTTCGAGTATCCGGCTGTGCAACTGAAGCGCCAGGGTGCGCCGTTGGACATCATCCTGCCGAAAGAAGGGCTGGGCTGGGAGATCGAAGCGACTGCCGTGATCAAGGGCACGCCACATGAAGACGCGGCAAAGAAACTCGCGGACTTCTCGGCCAGTCCTGAGGCGATGGAGTTGTACAAAGAGAACTTCGCCGTACTCGCCCAACCGGGTATCGCCAAGCCGCAGACCGAATTGCCGGCTGACTATGAGCAGCGTTTGATCAAGAACGACTTTGCCTGGGCGTCGAAGAACCGAGACGAAATCCTGACCGAGTGGCGCAAGCGCTATGACGGCAAGTCCGAGAAAGTGGCGGCCAAGTAAGATCTTCATCGTTTGACAGGGCCTCTTCGCGAGCAGGCTCGCTCCCACAGTGGGATGTGGTCAC
>NZ_JBSVWS010000218.1:0-7841 GCF_054071155.1 Pseudomonas sp. SDO5532_S415
GCTCGCTCCCACAGGGAAATGCATTCCAATTGTGGGAGCGAGCCTGCTCGCGAAGAGGCCGGTCCAGTCACTACAAAATCTCAACCTTGCCCCGGCACGTTCGGCCAAAGATCCGCCACCAGAAACAACCGCTCGGCTTCTTCCCAGTCGCCATTGGCATTTTCCGTCAACCGCACCAACAACTGCGCCGGTGCTACGGGCGACAACTCACTCAACCACGCCTGCAATTGCCCGTTACTCCAGGTCTGTTCGGCAGGGTAATGCGCCGGCGCCAGCCAGGCATGGCGGGGCAGGGGTTGCCAGCGACCGGGTGGACTTTGCCCGATAAATTCGGGCCAATCCTTCTGATGCAGCCAGCGACCGCGCAAATGCTGTGGATGCGCACCGCCCGGAGGCACCGCTGGGCCGGGCCACGGATACAGCAAGTAGCCGCCCAGCCACAAATGCGCGCTGAATTGCCGGATATCCAGTGCCGCCAGGACTTCGCGGCTCTCCGGCCGGGCGGAAATCGGCAGTTGATGCTGGCTCAGGTGCGTGAGTTTGCGATCCAGTCGATCGTGGCACCCGGGGCCGAGCCACTGAGCGGTGTCGCGTCCATCCCCATTCTGCGGGCCAAGATAGAGCTTGATCGCCAGTTCCAGGTGATGCACGCCGTCGCGGTCGCGCAGCAGCATATCCAGCTCGCCCAGGGTGTGGCCTTCACGGCGGATCGGCATGTTGGCGGCAATCAGTTCGATGCCCGGTGCGTGTTCGACGGCAAATTGCCAGAGACGCTCGTAGTAAAGGCCCAGGCGCCGGGTGCGGGCCTGGGACAACCAGTGCAGCAAACCGTAGCTGTCCTGGTCCAGCCGCCGCAGCCAGTGTTCCAGGCGATCCGGCGCCTGTACCCAGTCGCTGCCGGCCAGCGGATGGCGCTGCGGCCACGGCGTGTCGGCGAGCATCGGCGGCGCCAGGATGACCCACGCCAGGTCGCGCACTTCGGGGTGGTGCAACCGGTGGGGTAACTGCAACAAATCTGGAAATAGGATCATCTTGCGAGCATAGCCTCAAACAGGAGTACATCCTTGTCGCTGAAAGGATTTTGTCTATCCCGAGCTTTCGCCCATAATCGTGCTTTTCGCCGTCGCAGAGCTTAGGGACCCCATGGAGCAATTTCGTAATATCGGCATCATCGGACGTCTCGGCAGTTCGCAGGTACTCGATACCGTCCGCCGACTGAAACGGTTTCTGCTCGATCGTCACCTGCACGTGATCCTCGAAGACACCATCGCCGAAGTCCTGCCGGGCCACGGCCTGCA
The DNA here is from genome assembly GCF_054071155.1 of Pseudomonas sp. SDO5532_S415. Taxonomy (NCBI): domain Bacteria; kingdom Pseudomonadati; phylum Pseudomonadota; class Gammaproteobacteria; order Pseudomonadales; family Pseudomonadaceae; genus Pseudomonas; species Pseudomonas sp. SDO5532_S415. The sequence goes on from NZ_JBSVWS010000218.1 coordinate 1,299, forward strand.
AACCTCGTCGCGCAAGATGCTCGGCGAAGTGTGTGACATGGTGATTGTGGTCGGCGGTGACGGCAGCCTGCTCGGCGCCGCCCGGGCGCTGGCCAAGCACAATATCCCGGTGCTGGGGATCAACCGGGGCAGTTTGGGTTTCCTGACCGATATCCGTCCCGATGAGCTGGAAGTCAAGGTCGCCGAGGTGCTCGACGGTCATTATCTGGTGGAAAACCGCTTCCTGCTGCAGGCCGAAGTCCGTCGCCATGCCGAGGCCATCGGCCAGGGCGATGCGCTGAACGACGTGGTGCTGCACCCTGGCAAATCGACGCGGATGATCGAGTTCGAACTGTACATCGACGGCCAGTTCGTCTGCAGCCAGAAGGCCGACGGCCTGATCGTCGCCACGCCCACCGGTTCGACCGCCTATGCGCTGTCGGCGGGTGGACCGATCATGCACCCCAAGCTCGACGCCATTGTAATTGTGCCGATGTACCCCCATACCTTGTCGGGCAGACCGATTGTGGTCGATGGCAACAGTGAGCTGAAAATCGTCGTGTCCAAGGATATGCAGATTTACCCGCAAGTCTCGTGTGACGGGCAGAACCACTTTACCTGCGCGCCCGGCGATACCATCACCGTGAGCAAGAAAGCCCAGAAGTTGCGGCTGATCCACCCGCTCGACCACAACTACTACGAAGTCTGCCGGACCAAGCTCGGCTGGGGCAGCAAGTTGGGTGGTGGAGGCGACTGATGCTCGATCCCGCGCGTAGCTACGACCTGATCGGTGACGTGCACGGTTGCGCTCTGACCCTTGAGCATTTGCTCGACCGGCTCGGTTATCACAAACAAGGTGGCGTCTGGCGCCATCCTTCGCGCATGGCGGTGTTCGTCGGCGACATCATCGACCGCGGCCCGCGGATTCGCGAGGCGCTGCACATCGTCCACGACATGGTCGAGGCCGGTCAGGCGCTGTGCATCATGGGCAACCATGAATTCAACGCCCTGGGCTGGGTCACGCCGGCGCTGCCTGGCAGTGGCAAGCAGTTCGTCCGTGAGCACACGCCGCGCCACGCCCGATTGCTGAATGAAACCCTGACCCAGTTCGAACATCATCCGGGTGACTGGCATGACTTCCAGCAATGGTTCTATGAGCTGCCGCTGTTCGTCGACGCCGGACGCTTCCGGGTGGTGCATGCCTGTTGGGACGCCGGCCTGATCGAACCGCTGCGGGCGCTGTTTCCCGATGGGTGCGTCGATGAACACTTCCTGCAGGCGTCGGCCATGCCGGGCAGTTTCGCCTGCACCGTGTTCGACCGCCTGCTGCGCGGCACCGACATGCGCCTGCCCCATGGCCTGACCATGACCAGCGGCGATGGCCTGACCCGTTCGTTCTTCCGCACCAAATTCTGGGAGGACGACCCGCAGACCTATGGCGACATCGTGTTCCAGCCCGATGCGCTGCCCGATCCGGTGGCGCAAACGCCGCTGTCGTCCAGTGAAAAGAACAACCTGCTGCGTTACGGAATCGACGAGCCGTTGCTGTTTGTCGGCCACTACTGGCGCAGCGGCAAACCCGCGCCGATCCGCCCGAACCTGGCGTGCCTGGATTACAGCGCCGTGCTCTACGGCAAACTGGTCGCCTATCGGCTGGATCAGGAAACGCGGCTCGATCCGCATAAATTTGTCTGGGTCGATGTCGAGCGGCCAGAGGTTTTGCAATGAAAGAGAGGTTGCAATGAGTGCTGTGGCGGTATTGCGTCTGCCGCTGGCGGTGGACCTCAGCGGTTTCGTCAAATTGTTGCAGCGCATGCAGGTGCCGCACCGGGTCAGCGAAGAGGCGGGCGAGCAGGTGTTGTGGGTGCCGGACAACATCAGCGAAGACGTGCGCGCCTTGTATGAGCGGTTTCCGGAGGGCGATCCCGATCAGCAACTGGATGTCCCCGTGGCACAAACCGTTCGCCGTCCGGGTTTCGTCGTGCAGCTGCGCTACGCCAAAGCCACTGCGCTGGTCTTGCTGTTGAGCCTGCTGGTCGGCGCGCTGACGATGCTGGGCGACAACCTGGATACGATGCACTGGCTGACCTTCCTCGATTTCCGCATCGTCGGCGAGTACATCCATTTCACGCCTTTGGCCGACAGCCTGGCGGCGGGGCAGTGGTGGCGACTGGTCACGCCGATGCTGATCCACTTCGGCATCCTGCACCTGGCGATGAACGGCATGTGGTACTGGGAGCTGGGACGGCGCATCGAGTCGCGCCAGGGCAGCGTCAACCTGATCGGCCTGACCTTGCTGTTCAGCCTTGTATCCAATTACACCCAATTTCTTTTCAGCGGCCCGAGCCTGTTCGGCGGGTTGTCCGGGGTGCTGTACGGCCTGCTCGGACACTGCTGGATCTTCCAGCTGTTGTCGCCGAACGCCGCTTATCGCCTGCCTCGCGGGGTACTGGTGATGATGCTGGTCTGGTTGCTGCTGTGCCTGTCGGGGCTGGTCTCGATGATCGGCTTCGGTGAAATCGCCAACGCGGCCCATGTCAGCGGGTTGCTCGTCGGATGCTTGACCGGTTTGTTGGGTGGTTTGTACAACCGCCGTAAACTGGCCGTCTGAAACAGTCTTGTAAGTAGAGAACGCGGAGACCCAATGTCCTCTTTTAACGAAATGATCAAGAACATCACCCCGGACATCTACCAGAGCCTGAAACTGGCGGTGGAAATCGGTAAATGGTCCGACGGTGGCAAGCTCACCACCGAGCAACGCGAATTGTCGCTGCAAGCGATGATCGCCTGGGAAATCCAGAATCTGCCCGAGGAAGAGCGCACTGGCTACATGGGCCCGCAGGAATGTGCGTCGAAGTCGATCGAAGTGCCGAATATCCTGTTCAAATCGGATGCCATCCATTGATCGAGATTGGCCGCGGTGCAATCAATAAAATGTCGGCGCGCCTGGACGGGCCGAACGTGCAATACGCATTTCGCCTGGGCGACGTCGAGGTTCCGGTCAATCCGTTGATCGGCACCACGGTGCGCCTGGAATACCTGGGTGCGATCCATTGCATCCATTGCGCACGCAAGACCAAAACCAGTTTCAGCCAGGGCTACTGCTACCCGTGCATGACCAAACTGGCCCAGTGTGACGTGTGCATCATGAGCCCGGAACGCTGCCATTTCGATGCCGGCACCTGCCGGGAGCCGGAATGGGGCCAGACGTTCTGCATGACCGATCACATTGTCTACCTGTCGAATTCGTCCGGGGTGAAAGTGGGGATTACCCGCGCCACCCAGTTGCCGACCCGCTGGATCGATCAGGGCGCCAGCCAGGCGTTGCCGATCGTGCGCGTCGCGACCCGCCAGCAATCCGGTTTCGTCGAAGACCTGTTCCGCAGTCAGGTCGCCGACAAGACCAACTGGCGCGCCTTGCTCAAGGGCGATGCGATTTCGGTGGATCTGGCCGGGGTTCGCGACCACTTGTTCGACAGCTGCGCCGAAGGCCTGCAAGGATTGCAGGAACGATTTGGCCTGCAGGCGATCCAGACGATCAGCGATGTCGAACCGCTTGAAATCCGTTTTCCGGTGGAGCAATACCCGGCCAAGATCGTCAGCTTCAACCTGGACAAGAACCCGATTGCCGAAGGCACGCTGCTGGGGATCAAGGGGCAATACCTGATCTTCGATACCGGCGTGATCAACATTCGTAAGTACACGGCCTACCAGCTCGCCGTGCATAGTTAAGGACTCCAGCATGCGCACCGAACAACCGAAGATGATCTACCTCAAGGACTATCAGGCGCCCGAGTACCTGATCGACGAAACACACCTGACCTTCGAGTTGTTCGAGGACCACAGCCTGGTCCATGCGCAACTGGTGATGCGCCGCAATCCCGAGCGTGGCCCGGGCCTGCCGCCGCTGGTGCTGGACGGTCAGCAGCTCGACCTGCTGTCGGTGACCCTGGCCGACCGCGAACTGACGCCTGCCGACTACCAGTTGACCGAGAACCATCTGACGCTGCACCCGACCAGCACCACGTTCACGGTCGATACCAGCGTGCGCATTCACCCGGAAACCAACACCGCGCTGGAAGGCCTGTACAAGTCCGGCACGATGTTCTGCACCCAGTGCGAAGCCGAAGGTTTCCGCAAGATCACTTATTACCTTGACCGTCCGGACGTGATGAGCACGTTCACGACAACCGTGGTTGCCGAGCAACACAGCTATCCGGTACTGCTGTCCAACGGCAACCCGATCGCCAGCGGTCCCGGCGAAGACGGCCGGCACTGGGCGACCTGGGAAGACCCGTTCAAGAAACCGGCGTACCTGTTCGCCCTGGTGGCCGGTGATCTGTGGTGTGTCGAAGACACCTTCACCACCATGACCGAGCGCACCGTGGCGCTGCGCATCTATGTCGAGCCGGAAAACATCGACAAATGCCAGCACGCGATGAACAGCCTGAAGAAGTCCATGCGCTGGGACGAAGAAGTCTACGGTCGCGAGTATGACCTGGACATCTTCATGATCGTCGCGGTCAACGACTTCAACATGGGCGCGATGGAGAACAAGGGCCTCAACATCTTCAACTCCAGCGCCGTGCTGGCGAAGGCCGAAACCGCCACCGACGCCGCGCACCAGCGGGTCGAAGCCATCGTGGCCCACGAATACTTCCACAACTGGTCGGGCAACCGCGTGACCTGCCGCGACTGGTTCCAGCTGTCGCTCAAGGAAGGCTTTACCGTATTCCGCGATTCGCATTTCTCCGCCGACATGAACTCGGCCACGGTCAAGCGCATCCAGGACGTGGCCTACCTGCGCACCCACCAGTTTGCTGAAGATGCCGGCCCCATGGCCCACGCGGTACGTCCGGACAGCTTCATCGAGATTTCCAACTTCTACACCCTGACCGTGTACGAAAAGGGTTCGGAAGTGGTCGGCATGATCCACACCTTGCTCGGTGCCGAAGGCTTCCGTAAAGGCAGCGACCTGTACTTCGAGCGCCACGACGGCCAGGCCGTAACCTGCGATGACTTCATCAAGGCCATGGAAGATGCCAACGCTGTCGACCTGAGCCAATTCAAGCGCTGGTACAGCCAGGCCGGTACGCCACGCCTTGCGGTCAGCGAGTCTTACGATGCGGTGGCGAAAACCTACAGCCTGACTTTCCGCCAGAGCTGCCCGCAAACCCCGGACAAGGTGGAAAAACTGCCGTTCGTGATCCCGGTTGAATTGGGCCTGCTGGACAGCAAGGGCGCCGAAATTGCCCTGCGCCTTGCCGGTGAAGCGGCGGCGCAAGGTACTTCTCGGGTCATTTCGGTGACCGAAGCCGAACAGACCTTCACCTTCGTCGACATCGCCGAACAGCCACTGCCGTCGTTGCTGCGCGGCTTCTCCGCGCCGGTGAAACTGAGCTTCCCGTACAACCGCGATCAGCTGATGTTCCTGATGCAGCACGACAGCGACGGATTCAATCGCTGGGATGCCGGCCAGCAATTGTCGGTGCAGGTGCTGCAAGAACTGATCGCCCAGCAACAGAAAGGCGAAGCGCTGGTCCTCGATCAGCGACTGGTTTCGGCCTTGCGCACGGTGCTGTCCGATGAGTCGCTGGATCAGGCGATGGTCGCCGAAATGCTCTCGCTGCCGAGCGAAGCGTACTTGACTGAAATCAGTGACGTGGCGGATGTCGAAGCCATTCACATCGCCCGCGAATTTGCCCGCAAGCAATTGGCCGACGCGCTGTTCGAAGGCCTGTGGCTGCGTTATCAGGCCAACCGCGACCTGTCCAAGCAAACCCCGTACGTGGCCGAGGCCGAACACTTCGCCCGTCGTGCGTTGCAGAACATTGCGCTGTCGTACCTGATGCTCAGCGGCAAACCGGAAGTCCTGGCGGCGACGCTGGAGCAGTTCGATGCGTGCGACAACATGACCGAGCGTTTGACCGCACTGGCCGTGCTGGTCAACTCGCCGTTCGAAGAGCAGAAAGCCAAGGCGCTGGCCAGCTTCGCCGCGCACTTCAGTGACAACCCGCTGGTCATGGATCAGTGGTTCAGCGTCCAGGCCGGCAGTGTGTTGCCGGGTGGACTGGAGCGGGTCAAGGCGTTGATGGAGCATCCGGCGTTCAACATCAAGAACCCGAACAAGGTGCGGGCGCTGATCGGCGCGTTTGCCGGGCAGAACCTGATCAACTTCCATGCGGCGGATGGTTCCGGGTATCGCTTTTTGGCGGATCTGGTGATCGAGCTGAACGGGTTCAATCCGCAGATCGCTTCTCGGCAGTTGGCGCCTTTGACGCGCTGGCGCAAGTACGACAGTTCCCGTCAGGCGTTGATGAAAGGGGAGCTGGAACGGATTCGGGCTTCGGGGCAACTGTCTAGTGATGTGTTTGAGGTGGTCAGCAAGAGCCTGGCTTGATTGGGTTATCTCTCTCCCACAGGTTTCACCCGGATCCTGTGGGAGCGAGCCTGCTCGCGAAGGCTTTGTGTCAGGCGACCGTTTTTTTGGAGGGTGTACATATCCATTCCTGCGGTAACGGCCACTTATGGTTTCGCCCTTACGGCGAGTCCCTTTTGTCAAAC
>NZ_JBSVWS010000219.1:0-7832 GCF_054071155.1 Pseudomonas sp. SDO5532_S415
GTCTGGCTCGCCGCCTTCGCGAGCAGGCTCGCTCCCACAGTTTTTTTGCGACAAACCTCGGCAGCCATCCCCATAAATCCTCATCTCTGACACAAAAGCCCCGGAGATAGTCCGGGACAGTGGCACTGTGCCCGTACTAAGATTCGCGCTTCATTACATCAAGGACGATTCATGAAGCGCTTTGCCGGTTGCCTGTTGGGTTTCCTGACGCTCAATACACTCGCGGCCGATCTGACCCTGCTCACCGACAACCATCCCCCCCTGCACTTCGAGCAAGGCGGCCAATTGGTGGGATTCGGTGTGGATGTGGTACTGGCCCTGGCCGAACGCACCGGCGATCAGGTGAGCCTGCAGCAAGTGCCGTTGCTGCGCGCCTTGCACGTGGCCAGTACTGAACCGGCCACCGGGGTCTTTACCGTACTGCGCACTGCCGAGCGCGATGACCGGTACCAATGGGTCGGGCCGTTGCTGGAAGTGGAAACCGCGCTGTACTCCGCCGACAGCGTCCGGCCACCGGTACACAGTTTGCTGGAAGCCGGCAACCTGGGGCGGATTGTCGTGCCGCGCAAATGGTTGGTCTACAGCTACTTGCAGAAGCAGGGCCTGACCAACTTGTACGGTGTCGCCTCGCCCGAACAAATGATGCGCCTGGCGCGCATGGGCCGAACCGACTTCGTGGTGGCCGATACCCTCTCCATCGCCACCATGGCCCGCGAAGAAGGGTTGGCACCCAGCCAGTTGCACTATCAGATGCCGCTGATGCAGCAAGGCAGCTACATCGCGTTTTCCCTGCAGACCGATGTGCATCAGGTCGAACGCTGGCAACAGGCGCTGGATGAGATGAACCGCGATGGCCGCCTGGAACAGATAAAACAGCGCTGGCTCAGCGACAGCACGCCCCGCTGACAAAGGATCACCGTTCTCGATAACAACTATGCGTAAGGGTGTTTTCTCATCGCAACGCTCCAGTACTACAGTGGCCACATCTTCTCCCCACGCTCTGGAGCAACATCATGAAAAGCATCATTGGTCTTGGTTTCGCCCTTTCGGTTCTTGGTGCCACTTCCGCCATCGCCGCGCCACATGCCACTCAGGCGGTCGTTGCAGCAGCCACTGTCAGCCAGCCGGCCACCCTGAATGTGAACACGGTTGGCATCGACCGTCAGGACAGCCAGAAAGCAAAACTCTACGTCGCGGAAAACCGCCCTGAGTTCGGTTCGAAATATCAGCGCTATTGATCAACGGCCTTGAGCTGGTTGATACAGGAAACCCCGGGGAGATCAGGTCTGTCCGGGGTTTCTTTTTTATTGTGCACATACATCTCGATATAGGTTGTCCGCTCTCACAATGGATCAGGTACAACCAGGCTTCATTACAAACTTGTCATTGAGTTGTCAGCGTACCCAACCCCCTCGCTCCCTACAGTGAAGTCGTCAGTCACCCAGCCGGGTGACACGCCTCCCACTGATGATGACAAGGGTCCACACCATGAAACCATTGAGCAAACTCTGCCTGATCGCCGCCAGCCTGTTCATGCTCGGCACCGGTTCCGCCATGGCCGCCACCACGACCGCACCGGTCAAGGCCAACAACGTCGTGCTGGTGCACGGTTCCTGGGCCGATGGTTCCAGCTGGGCGGACGTGATCACCCGCTTGCAAGCCGCCGGCCTGCACGTCACCGCCGTGCAGAATCCGCTGACTTCGGTGGCCGATGACGTGGCCGCCACCAAACGGGTTATTGATCAGCAGGACGGACCGACCGTGCTGGTGGGCCACTCCTACGCCGGTACCGTGGTCAGTGAAGCCGGGGTCGATCCGAAGGTCAGTTCGCTGGTGTACGTCGCCGCGCGCGCACCGGATGCCGGAGAAGACTTCGTCGCTCTCTCAGCCAAATACCCGACCATGCCAGTGCGCGCCGGCACCGAAGAGCACGACGGTTTCGTCAGCCTCAAGCAAGACGCCTTCCTCAATTACTTCGCCAGCGACGTGCCTCACGACAAGGCCATGCAGTTGTTCGCCGTGCAACAACCGATCGCCAAGACCCTGTTCACCGACCGCACCACGGCCGCCGCCTGGCACACCAAGCCGTCGTGGTATGCGGTCTCAAGCCTCGACCAGACCATCAACCCGGACCTGGAACGCTTCCTCGCCAAGCGCATGGGGGCGACCACCATCGAGCTGCCGTCGAGTCACTTGTCGCTGGTGTCCCACTCCAAGGAAATCGCCGACCTGATCCTCGCCGCCGCTGGTCGCCAGCCGTAACCCTCACCCCTTTCATTACAACTTTGTCATCGAGCTGTTGGTCGGCTGTCCGGATCGCCTGGTTAACCTGAATTCACTGTCAGGCACCGCCGACAGCCCCCAAACGCTGAAGAGAGAACGCCATCATGAAACTATTCATCCTCGGATTCGCCGCCCTCCTCGCTACCGGTTCGGCCTTTGCCGATACCCAGAGCAGCGCCCCCGTCATCCATGACAAGGACGCGGCCTTCGTCCACCTCGACGTGGCCAAGGTCGTGGGCCAAACCGACATTTCGCAACAATGCGGCATCGTTCCCGCCCAATTGAACTACCTCGATCACCAGGGTCGTCAGCATGAACTGGACTACCTGGTCCAGGGCAGCGGTTGCACCAATGATCATTGATCGTCATCCCGGCGTACCGGCGTACCGGCGCAGGATCGGGGCTACACTGGCGGCACCGGCTTGCCGCTGCAGCCCGCCCGCGCAGACCTGAATATTGCTGACCCCGAACCAGGCAGATCCCCATGAACATTCTCGTCGTCGAAGATGAACCCAAGGCCGGTAATTACCTGCTCAACGGCCTGCAGGAACTCGGCTATACCGTGAGCCTGGCGCGTGATGGTGTCGACGGTTTGCACCTGGCCCTGGAACACGATTTCGATGTGATCGTGCTGGACGTGATGATGCCGAAAATGGATGGCTGGGAAGTGGTGCGCCGCCTGCGCAAGGAAGCCGACACCCCGGTGCTGTTCCTCACCGCCCGCGACGACATCGCCGACCGCATCAAGGGGCTGGAGCTGGGCGCCGACGACTACCTGATCAAGCCGTTTTCCTTCGCCGAACTGGTGGCGCGTCTGCGCACATTGACCCGCCGTGGCCCGACCCGGGAAGAGGAACAGTTGCAGATCGAAGACTTGCAAATCGATGTGCTCAAGCGTCGCGTTACCCGTGCCGGGACGCGCATCACCCTGACCAACAAGGAATTCGCCCTGCTGCACCTGTTCGCCAGCCATCAGGGTGAAGTCTTGTCGCGCTCGATGATCGCGTCACGGGTCTGGGACATGAATTTCGACAGCGACACCAACGTGGTGGATGTCGCGGTACGCCGCCTGCGGCTGAAGATCGACGACCCGTTCCAGCTCAAGTTGATCCACAGCGTGCGCGGTATCGGCTACCGTTTCGATACCCAGCCATGAAGGGCTTGTCTGATTTTCGCCACTCCCTGACGCTGCGCCTGGCGCTGGTGTTTGCGTTCCTGGCGTTTGTCTCGCTGACGGCGCTCGGCGTGGCGCTGTACCACGATCTGGAGCGCGAGCTGATCCGCCGTGACGATGCGGCCCTGGTGACGCGCATCGATCAACTGCGCACCTTCCTCAACGACAGCAACACCCTGGAGTTGATCCGCACCAAACCGGCGTTGTTCCAGAACATGCTCGGCAACCGCGAAGCGCTGCTGACCATCGGCGCCCCCGGGCAACCGCCGTTGCTGGTGGTCAATCCGGGCAACCTGAGCATGCCCACGTTGTCACCGATGCCCCTGAACCACCCTCTGACCCTCGGCGACGTGCATCATTTGCCCGCCGTAAACGGTGTACCGTTTTCGGCTTTGGCGGCGACCATTGATTCGGGCGATCAGGGCAGCTTGCAAGTGGTCACCGGGCGCCTGATGACCGAGCGCACCGCCGTGCTCGCCAGCTACCGGTTCAACGTCTACCTGTTCGCCAGTGTGGCGGCGGCTCTGCTGGCGTTGTCCGGCTATGTGCTGGTCGATCGCGGCCTGCTGCCCGTGCGGCATCTGGCTCGGCATGCCAGGGGCATCGGTGTCGGTAATCTCAACGAGCGTCTCGACAGCCAGGATGCACCCCGGGAGTTGTTGCCGATGATCGAGGCCTTCAACGCCATGCTCGACCGCTTGGGCAAAGGCTTCGTGCAACTGGGCCAAGTGTCGACCGATATGGCCCATGAGCTGCGCACGCCGATCAACAACCTGCTCGGCGAAACCCAGGTCGCCTTGCAGCAGAATCGTAGTATCGAGGCCTATCAACAGTTGCTCGCCTCCAATGTCGAGGAGCTGGAACGCCTGGCGCGGATGCTCGACAACATGCTGTTCCTGGCCCGCACCGACCCGGCCAGCGCCCTGCGCCAACGCCAGGAGCTGGACGCCGCCGAGGAAATGGAGCGCATGGCCGACTATTTCGAAGGGCTCGCGGCAGACGTCGGCATCCGCATCGATGCCCGGGGCAGCGGGTGGATCTGGGCCGAACCGATGCTGCTGCGCCGCGCCATGGCCAACCTGTGTGCCAACGCGATCAAGTACGGTTCACCCGACTCCGAACTGCATATCTGCGCCATACCGGCAGCAGACGGCATCCGTCTGCAGGTCCGCAACCAAGGCCAGACCATCCCCGCCGAACACCTGCCCAGGCTATTCGAACGCTTCTACCGCGTCGACGAATCCCGCGAACGCTCGGCGCAATCCAATGGCCTGGGGCTGTCGATTGTGGCGACGATCATGCAGTTGCATAACGGTGCGTGCAGCGTCAGCAGTGCCGATGGCGTGACCTGCTTCGAACTGTTTTTCCCGGCACGACGACAGGGTGAATGATCCAGCAAACAACTAAATCCTGTGGCGAGGGAGCTTGCTCCCGTCGGACTGCGCAGCAGTCCTTCTTTGTTAGGGCCGCTGCGCGCCCCAACGGGAGCAAGCTCCCTCGCCACAGGTTTGGTGCCAGGCTTGGGACGAGAGAGGGGACCCAATGAATGCACATCCGACCAATAATCCCTCACAGACGCGAGTCATGACCTAACCTCATAGGCTGGGTGACTAACAACCTGTCGGGCACGCCTATGCGCAATGCATTGAAGTGGATGATTGTTGTGGCTCTCTCGCTGTTCGGGCCGAGCGGCGTAATGCTATCGGCGGCGCCGGTGCCGGATGCCCCTGCCGCCAGCGCAACGACCGCCTCGGTCAGCGTTTCCGGCAGCGATCTGCAGGAACTGCAACTTCGGCTCAACAGCCTCAAACAGCAGGTTTCCCAGGCCAGTAATTACAGCCAGCTGGAAGCCCCGCAGGATCTGGTCCAGGCCCTGATCCAGGAAATCACCCGACTGTCGGCACTGCTGCTGCCCGAACAGGCTCAATTGCAGTCGCAACTGAGCGTCCTGGGACCCGCACCCGTTGGCGAGGCCACGCTGGAGAAGTCCGACATTACCCGTCAACGGGTCGTCCTCACCGAGCAAAAAAATCAGGTCGATAACACACTTAAAACACTGGAAACGCTCAAATCCAGCGCCGCTGAACTGCTGGCCCAGATTGCCGTCATCCGCCGCAGCCTGCTGGAAACCGAAGTGACCCAGCAAACCCACAGCATCCTCAACCCCTGGTTCTGGGCTCCCATGCTCAATCCACCCGAGGACGACCGGCAACGCCTGAGCGCCTTCCTCCAGCAAATGGGCGCCACCCTCGACGCCGCCTGGCAACCGGGCCATCGCTTCTACACCAGCGTACTGCTCCTACTGGCCCTCGCCTTGTGGTTTGTCGGTCACAGGCTGACCGATCGAGGGTTGACCTGGCTGTGCATTCATCGCATGCCTGAAGGCCGGCTGCGGCGCAGCGCCCTCGCACTGTCTTCGGTACTCGCCACCGTGCTGGCGGCGTGGTTTGCCTTGCAGTTGCTGTTTTATGCCCTGACCCGCCAACTGCCGTTGACGCCGCAACTGGCGGGGTTTTCCCAGGATTTCGAGAAAATTGTTTACACCTGCGTGCTGATCACCGGCCTGAGCCGCGCCCTGCTGTCCACCAAACACCCGTCCTGGCGGCTGCCGGCCATTGCCGACCCGGTGGCACTGGCGATCAAACCCTTCCCCATCCGCCTGGCCTGGGTGCTGCTGATTCTGGTGGCGGTGGCGCAGATGACCAATGCCACCGGCATGAGCTCCCCGGTGGTGATCTCGGTCCGAGGCTTCGTCGCGCTGATCATTTCAGGGATGATCGGTGCACTGCTGTTGCGCGTCAGCAAAACCCGCCGGGCCCTGGTCGCCTCCGGCGAGGTCCCCGAGGCGGGCACGACACTGGCCGGGGTGATTTATGCCTTCGCCAGCATCGCCGTGGTGATCTCCATGCTCGCCTTGCTGGTTGGCTACGTGTCTTTATCGCGTTTCATCACCTACGAACTGGTCTGGCTGTTCATCATTTTTTCCGGCTTCTACTTGCTGATCCAGTTGCTCAAGGACGGTTGCGAATACCTGTTTTCACCCCGGCACTCCACCGGCAAGGCCCTGAAACAGCTGCTGGGCATCGGCGATGCGCGCCTGGAGCAAATTTCCATCATCTTGTCCGGCGCCGGCCGGGCCGCACTGTTGCTGATCGGATTTATCACGCTGGTGGTCGGCGGGGTCGGATCGACGCTCGGGCAACTGTCCACCAACATCCTGGCCATTCTCGGCGGCGATGGTCTGCGTAAACTCAACATCGTCCCGGGCAACCTGCTGCATGGCGTACTCGCCCTGATCATTGGCATCTACCTGGTCCGCACATTGCGCCGCTGGCTGGACAACGAATTCCTGCCGAAAACCGAAATGGATCCTGGCATGTGTGCCTCACTCAGCACACTCTTCTCCAACATCGGCTACGCGCTGGTCCTCCTGCTCGCGCTGTCATCGCTGGGGGTCAAGTGGACCAATCTGGCGTGGATCGTCAGCGCCTTGTCGGTGGGGATCGGCTTCGGTTTGCAGGAGATCGTCAAGAACTTCGTCTCAGGCCTGATCCTGCTGACCGAACGCCCGGTGAAAGTCGGCGACCTGATCAGCATCAGTGGCGTCGAGGGCGACATCCGCCGGATCAACGTACGCGCCACCGAAATCCAGCTGGCCGACCGCTCGATCGTTATCGTGCCCAACTCGCAGCTGATTTCGCAGAACCTGCGCAACGTCACCCTCGGCGGCAATGCCCAGGGGGTGGCGATACTGGAACTGATGTTCCCGCTGGACATCGACCCGGAGCAAGTGCGCAACCTGCTGTACGACACCTACACCGAGCACGAATCCATCCTCGACAAACCGGCGCCGTTCGTGCGCTTCAGCCAACTGAAGCCCGAAGGCATCACCCTCACCATCACCGGTTACGTCAGCAGCCCGCGCAATGTCGGGGCGATCAAGAGTGAGCTGCTGTTTGAAATTCTCAAGCGGTTGGGGGCGGCCGGGATAGAGCTGGCGAAACCGCCGCCGGTGGCGTGATTTGGGATGGTGTACATATCCGTTGTTGCGGTAACGGCCGCTATTGGTTTCGCCCTTACGGCGACTCCCTTTGGAAAAGCCCCAAAGGAAGCAAAGGGCTCTTGCCCCACCACTCGGTGCCTCGCCTAGGCTCGGCATGCCCTCTCTCCGACATTGCTCCGTGGGTAAACCGGCAGGACGCCGGTTTACCCACGGAGCAATGCCTGCGTTCGGCCAGCGTGGTTTAACGGGGCGCCTAGATCAAAAGCCAAGCAAGGCGGCCTTAAAGCCGACCTGTTTGCAGGTTTGTACGCGATCCTCTGTGGGAGCGAGCCTGCTCGCGAAGGACGTCAACGATAACGCGCCCTGTCTGGA
>NZ_JBSVWS010000220.1:0-7808 GCF_054071155.1 Pseudomonas sp. SDO5532_S415
TGAACACAGGTCCACTGTGGGAGCGAGCCTGCTCGCGAAGACGGTCGAATAGTACCCGCCATTACAAAACCTGCCACCCGCCCCCAAGCGCCTTGTACAGCGCAATGCTCGCCTGCAACCGCGACAACCGCAGTTGCACATTCAGATCCTGCGCCGCATACAGCGTGCGCTGGGTTTCCAGCACGGTCAGCAGATCCTCGGCCCCCGCCTGATAACGGCTTTGCGCAATGTCGAATGCAGTTTGCGCCTCGCGCAGTTCTTCGCTTTGCCACTGCCGCTGTTCGTCCAGCCCACGAATGCTGTTCAGCGCTTTTTCCACATCGGCAAAACCATTGATGATCGCGCCGCGATAGGCTTCCAGCAGTTCTTCCTGGCGGGCTGTGGCCTTGTCGCGTTCGGCACCCAGGCGACCGTTGTTGAACACCGGTGCCAGCAGTCCGGCGGCGAGGTTGTAGAAAGGACTGCGCAGAATGTCGCCGGCGCGATCGGCACCGGAGCCGATTTCCGCGCTCAGGGTCACGGTCGGTAACATGGCGGCGCGGGCGACGGTGACGTCGGCCTGGGCGGCGGCCAGTTGCGCTTCGGCGCGGGCGATGTCCGGGCGGCGGCTGAGCAATTGGCTGGGCACGCCGGCTTCGATGGCCGGCCATGACAGTTGATCGAAGCGCTCCTGACCCAAGGCCAGCGCCTGCACCGGACGGCCGAGCAGCGCGGCGAGACTGATCTGCGCGTCCATGGCCTGTTGCTGAACCAGCGGCAATTGCCGTTGCTGCGCCGCGACCAGGCTTTTCTGTTGGGCCAGTTCCAGGGCGGTCGCGGAGCCCGAGTCGAAGCGGGTTTGCACCAGCCTCAAAACGTTCTGCGCATTGGCCAGATTCAGCTCGGCAATGCGGCTCTGTTCCTGCAGCGACAAGGTTTGTGCATAACCGTTGGCCACGCCACTGAGCAACGTCAGCTCCACCGTCGCCTGATCGAACTCACTGGCCTGCAGGGCGAATTGCGCACTGTCGCGGGAGGCGCGCTGGCCGCCCCAGAAATCGATTTCGTAACTGGCCGTGAGGTTGGCGGTGAAGTAGTCGACCGCGTCGTTATCGCTGTCGGCGTCGAGTTGGCTATAGCCGCTACCGCGCAGCAACTTCTGGCGGTTGGCGTTCAAACCGGCCTTGACCTCCGGCAACTGCGAGCCACCGGCGACCACGGTTTCGGCCTGCGCCTGGCGCACTCGGGCGATGGCGGCGGCCAGGTCGTAACTGCCGACCCGGGCCTGTTCGACCAGGCGCGCAAGGTGCGGGCTGCCGAAGCGGTTCCACCATTGCGCGTTGTTGCGGGCGGCGTTTCGGTCATGGGGCGATTGCCAGGAAGAGGGCGGCACGATGCCGCTGTCCGGGCGCTGGGCCGGGGTGCCACAGGCACTGAGCAACAGGCACAGGGTCAGCAAACTCAAGGACGGCTTCATGGAGAGATCATTCACTGGTAAGGGCCGTGACCGGGTCGAGTCGGGCAGCTTTGCGGGCCGGCATGAAGCCGAAGACAACACCGGTGACCAGGGCGCAGCCGAAGGCGCCCAGCACCGCTATCAAGGAGAACGCGACGGCGACTTCGCTGAGGATCAGCACGCCACCGACGATCAGCGCCAGGGCGATCCCGGCCAGTCCGCCGACCACCGAGAGCATCACGGCTTCGGTGAGGAACTGGCGCAGGATGTCCCGCTGCCGGGCGCCGGTGGCCATGCGGATGCCGATCTCTCGGGTCCGTTCACGCACGGTCATGAGCATGATGTTCATCACGCCGATGCCGCCCACCAGCAGCGAAATCGCCGCAATCGAACCGAGCATCAGCGACAGGGTGTTTTGCGTGCGCGCTTCGGCCTGGATCATCGCCGCGTTGTTGGTCAGCTCGAAATCCTTCTTGCCGTTGTGCAGGCGCAGCATCAGCTGTTCGATGGCGTGCTCGGTCTCCTTGACCTTGCGTGCATCGGCGGCGGCAATCGCGATGTACTCGGGATTGTGCGTACCGAACAGCCGTACGCTGGCGGCGGAGTAGGGGATGGCGATGCGGTCGTCGCTGTCGGAATCGCCGGAGCTGGCGCCTTTTTCCGCCAGAACCCCCACCACCTGGAACGGTACGTTCTCAATGAGGATGTACTGGCCGATGGGGTTGGCCACGTCCTTGAGCAGCTTGGTGCGGACCTTGTGCCCGATCACGGCCACCGCCGCGGCGTTTCGTTCGTCGGCCTCGGTGAAATAGCTGCCTTCGACCACCGGCCAGTTGAAGATCGCCGGGAAGTTGGTGTCGTTGCCGCCGACGTAGCTCAAGTGGTCGAGGTTGCCGAAACGCACTCCGGCTTCCTGGCCGTTGACCGGCATGATGCGCATCACTTGCGGCAGGCTTGCCACCGCCTTGACTTCGTCCAGGGTGACGATGCCCAGCGGTGTTCGCGGGTTGGGGGACGAACCGCTGAGGTAAATGATGTTCGAGCCGAACGCGCCCATCTGCGCCATGACCTGGCGCTTGCTGCCTTCACCGACGGCCAGCATCACCACCACCGAGGCCACGCCGATGATGATGCCGAGCAAGGTCAGGGCGGTGCGGAACTTGTTGATCCACATCACCCGCCAGGCCGCTTGCACCGCATCGACCAGTTCGCCTTTCCAGGCACCTGTTGCTTCGGCGCCTTCGCTGAGGCGTTTGCGCAGATCAACCGCTTGCAGCGCGCCGGGGGTGGCCGAGTGTTGCGCGGCGGGATTGTCCCGGGCGCTGTCACTGATGATCAGGCCGTCGCGGATTTCGATGATGCGCTTGGCCCTGGCCGCCACTTCGCGGTCGTGGGTGATCAGGATGACCACGTGGCCCTGGCTCGCCAGTTCGTCGAGCAGCGCCATGACCTCCTTGCCGCTGTGACTGTCGAGGGCGCCGGTCGGTTCGTCGGCGAGGATGATGTGGCCGCCATTCATCAAGGCGCGGGCGATCGACACCCGCTGTTGCTGACCGCCGGACAGCTGATGCGGGCGGTTGCCGGTGCGCGTGGCGAGGCCGAGGCGCTCGAGCAGGGCGGCGGCGCGGGCGTGGCGTTCGGCTGCCGGGGTGCCCGCGTAGATAGCCGGCATCTCGACGTTTTCCTGGGCCGAGCCGGAAGGGATCAGGTGGTAACCCTGAAACACGAAACCAAAGGCTTCGCGGCGCAGCCAGGCCAATTCGTCAGTGTCCAGGGCGGCGACGTTTTCCCCGGCGAAGCGGTACTCGCCCGAAGTCGGGCGGTCGAGGCAGCCGAGGATGTTCATCAGCGTCGACTTGCCGGAACCGGAAGCACCGACAATCGCCACGAACTCACCGGCATGGATCGACAAGTCGATACCGCGCAACACGTGAACTTCAGGAGCGTCGCCACCGCCGTAGGCCTTGCGGATGTCCGACAGTTCGATCAGGGGCGTCTGCATTCAACCGCCACTCCCGTCGGCCGGGCCGATCAACAGGTGATCGCCTTCCTGCAAGCCGTCGAGGATCTGCACCCGCAGGCGATCACTGATCCCGGTGCGCACGGTGCGTTGTTCGATGCTGCCGTTACTGGCGACCACTTGCGCGGTCTGGCTGTCCGCTTGCGTGCCGGCCTGCAGGGCGGCAATCGGCACGGTCAGCACGTCTTTGGCCTGGTCGGCGACGAAGAACACCTGGGTGGTCATTTCCGCCATCAATGCGTTGTCGGCGTTGTCGACGTCCAGCAACACGGTGTATAGCACCACCCGGGCGCTGCCGCTTTTGCTCGTACTGGCGGGGCTGCCGCCGCCCTGGCTGGTCTGGTCCAGCGGTTTGGGCGGCACCGGCAGAATCTGCCGCACGGTGCTTTGCCAGCGCCGGCTGCCGCCACTGAGGGTGGTGAACCAGGCGTTCATGCCGGGTTTGACGTGACCGATGTCGGCTTCGGACACCTCGGCCCAGACCGTCATCGGCGACAACTTGGCGATGCGCAGGATCAGCGGTGTCTGCTGCTGGGCGTTCAGGGTCTGGCCCTCGCGGGCGTCCAGCGCCACCACGGTGCCGGACATCGGCGCATAAATCCGTGTGTAGCCGAGTTCGGCCTGATCGCTGCGCAGGCTGGCCTGGGCCTGGCGAATTTGTGCCTGGAACATGTCGATGCGCGCCTGGGTGGCGCGCAGTTCGGCCTGGGCGGTCTGCACGTCTTCTTCGCGGGTGGCGCCGCCGGCCTTGAGGTGCTGCTGGCGCTGGAATTTCTGTTGGGCGAGGTCGTGTTGCGCCCGTTGTTCCTGGAGCTGGGCCTTGAGGTTTTCGATGGAGAAGCGCCCGGCATCGAGTTTGGCCTGTTGCGTGGACGGATCGATCTCCACCAGCAACTGGCCTTCCTTGATCACGTCACCGACTTCCACATGGATCTTTTGGATCTGCCCCGAAGCCTGGGCGCCGACGTCGACATAGCGCCGGGGCTGCAGGGTGCCCAAGGCCGTGACGCTGCTTTCTATATCGCCGCGGCTGACCTGGACGGTGGCGAATTTGTCGCGACCGGGCGGGATGATCTGCCAGGCAGCGACGGCGATAACGGGGATCAGGCTGAGTGCTACAAGCAGGGCGCGTCGGGTCTGACGGGGACGTTTCATGCAGGGTTCCAGAACAATTGAACACTGCCGTGGGGCCGGCAGGGACGGAGAGCTGTCCTGTATACGATAAAAGTCGCGAGGAATTTAGCTCGGGAAATATGGTGCAACATCTGAAACGGTCAACTGTGGGAGCGAGCCTGCTCGCGAAGGCGGCCTGGCAGCCGGCCTGTCTCTTGCTGGCCGAGTACATATCCATTGCTTCGGTAACGGCGACTTATGGTTTCGCCCTTACGGCGACTTACTTTTTTTTCAAACGCCAAAAAAAAGATAAGCAAAAAAAGGCTCGCCCCGAGCGTCCGGCCCCTCGCTGAGGCTCGGGGTTCCTTCGCTCCGTCATTCATCCGGGGGCATCGCCCTCCGGTTGGCTTCGCTGGCACCTACATGCGATGTGTTCGACTGCGTCGAACGGCGCTGCGCGCCAATCCTCGGATGAACGCCTCCACTCAGCCTGCCGAAGGGGCGGGTGGATCAAGATCAAAAGCTGCGGAGGCGAGCTGACACTCGACCTGATTGCCGTACGCCATTCCTCTGTAGGAGCGAGCTTGCTCGCGATGGTCGTCAACGATAATGCGGGCAGCCTGACACACCCGCGGTGTTCTGTCGTCCATCGCGAGCAAGCTCGCTCCTACAGGGATTCCAGATCTGCTTTGGCTTTTGATCTTGCACTTGATGTTGATCTGCCCCGTCGGCAGGCCGAGCGTAGGTGTTCATCAGGGGGGTAGGCGCGTAGCGCCGTGCGGCGAAGCCGCACACATCGAGAGGAGGTGCAGCGAAGCAAACCGGAGGCGATGCCCCCGGATGAATACCGGAGGGAGGGAACCCTGAGCCTAAGCGAAGGGCCGTACGTCAGGGGATAAAGCGCTTGGTTACTTGGCGCTTTTCCAAGTAACCCGCCGTAAGGGCGGAACTTATAGCGGCCGTTACCGCAGCAACGGATATGTACCCGGTCAACAAAAACCAGACCGCCTTCGTGACTATTTGTCGGGCAAGACAAAGCAACACTTTAAATCTATATGAGAATTACTATAAATTACACACCTCAAACTGCCACTATCGTGCCACTGCCTGTTTTTGTGGCCGATCAGCTGGCTCAAGGACAGAAACCGCACCCGTGCGGACGGGAGTCATGTTGGAAAACTACTATCGAGAGCTGGTGTGTTTCCTGAACGCCAAGCTCGGCAACCGCCAGGTGGCCGAAGATGTGGTGCATGACGCTTATCTGCGGGTCCTGGAGCGCTCCAGCGACACGCCGATCGAGCAGCCCCGGGCATTCCTTTATCGCACGGCACTGAATCTGGTGATCGACGATCACCGGCGCAATGCACTGCGTCAGGTCGAATCGCTGGATGTGCTCGACAATGAAGAGCGCTATTTCAGTCCATCACCCCTCAGCTCGCTCGACCATGGCCAGCGCCTGGACATGCTCCAGCGCGCCTTGGCGGAACTGCCACGCCTGTGCCGCGAGAGTTTCATGCTGCGCAAACTCGATGGCCTGTCGCACCCGGAGATTGCCCAGCGGCTGGGCATTTCCAAGGCGCTGGTCGAGAAGCACATCGTCAATGCGATGAAGCATTGCCGGGTGCGGATGCGGCAATGGGATGCCCATTGACCTGCACATGGCTGCGGTTTGCTTTGGCAAAAATACGTTAAATTTTATTTCACTGTCCTCGTTCCTAATCAACAGACGACTTGCTGTCCTGCTCAAGGCCGGTCAGGTCACTTAGGTTTATTCCCCGCTGCTCGGGGGTTCATCCAGAGGACACTGGAAATGACACAGGCAATTGCATCGCCCATCGTTCACGACCTGATCGGCGTCGGTTTCGGCCCTTCCAATCTGGCGCTGGCCATCGCCCTGCAAGAGCGCGGGCCGACCCAGGGCGAGCTGGATGTACTGTTTCTCGACAAGCAGGCCAACTACAGCTGGCACGGCAACACCCTGTCGACCCAGAGCGAGCTGCAGATTTCCTTCCTCAAGGACCTGGTGACCCTGCGCAACCCGACCAGCCCTTACTCGTTCGTCAATTACCTGAAGGCCCACGGTCGTCTGGTGGACTTCATCAACCTGGGCACTTTTTATCCGTGCCGGATGGAGTACAACGATTACCTGCGCTGGGTCGCCGGGCAGTTCGAAAAACAGAGTCGCTACGGCGAGGAAGTGCTGACCATCGAGCCGGTGCTGCACAACCATCAGGTCGAAGCGCTGCGGGTGATTTCCCGCGATGCCGGCGGCCATCAACATGTGCGCACCGCCCGTTCGGTGGTGGTCAGCGCCGGCGGCACGCCGCGCATTCCCGAAGCCTTCAAGGCGCTCAAGGATGACGCTCGCGTGTTCCACCATTCGCAGTACCTGGCGCAAATGGCCAAGCAGCCGTGCGTGAGCAACCAGCCGATGAGCATCGCGATCATCGGCGGCGGGCAGAGTGCGGCGGAAGCCTTCATCGACCTGAACGACAGCTTCCCGTCGGTGCAGGTCGACATGATCCTGCGCGGCTCGGCGCTGAAGCCGGCGGACGACAGCCCGTTCGTCAACGAAGTGTTTTCGCCGGAGTTCACCGACCTGGTGTTCAACCAGGAAAGCAGCGAACGCGAGCGTCTGGTCAACGAGTACCACAACACCAACTACTCGGTGGTGGACATCGACCTGATCGAACGCATCTACGGCATCTTCTATCGCCAGAAGGTTTCGGGCATTGCCCGTCACGTGTTCCGTACCCTGACCACAATCGAAAAAGCCACCGCTACCGAGCGCGGCATCGAACTGGCGGTGCGCAACAACGCCACCGGCGAAGTCACGGTCCGTCACTACGACGCCGTGGTGCTGGCCACCGGTTATGAGCGTCAGATGCACCGCAAACTGCTGGCGCCGCTGGAACAGTACCTGGGCGATTTCGAGGTCGACCGCAACTACAAACTGATCACCGACGAGCGCTGCAAGGCGGGTATCTACATGCAGGGCTTCTGCCAGGCCAGCCACGGCCTGAGCGATACCTTGCTGTCGATCCTGCCGATTCGTGCCGACGAGATTGCCGGGTCGCTGTATGACCATGGCAAACACCGTGGGCATCGTTCGATGGCGGATTTGTTGTTGGCGACAGCCAGCTGAGATATTCGGCGAATGATAGGCCGCCATCGCGGGCAAGCCCGCTCCCACAGTTTTATCTTCTGCCACACGATTTGTGTCCACCGAAGATCCCTGTG
>NZ_JBSVWS010000221.1:0-7593 GCF_054071155.1 Pseudomonas sp. SDO5532_S415
ACCGGCCTGTCACGCCGGGGGTCGCGGGTTCGAGTCCCGTCCGCTGCGCCATATTCGGTAACCTGGAACACTGAACGCCAGGTCACCACACAGAAAGCCCGCTTGATGCGGGCTTTTTGCTGTCTGGTGTTTGGCTTTTCCCGTCGCGTTTTCTGTAGGAGCGAGCCTGCTCGCGATGGTCGTCAACGATAACGCGGGAAATCTGACGCCCCGTGGTGCTCTCGGGTTTTTCGCGAGCAGGCTCGCTCCTACAGTGTGGATATCGAATTATTGCCCGGCATTGCGGGCATGTCGGTAATCGCTGACGGCCTCGTAGACAGCTTTGCGCAAGCGGTTGATGCCGCCAATGGGGCGATGGGCCTCAAGGCCGAACCAGGGATTGAAGGATTGGTTATCGCATTGCAGGTTCAGCGCAGGCGTGTCGAAGTCCTGGGCTGGCACTTTAATCCGCGCTACGGTCTGGAAGGGTGAATCGCTCTCGCGCCACTCAATGCTGGTGTCTTCGATCGGCATGTACTTGTTTGCGTCCTGACGCTGAATCTGCAGGACGAAGCACGCGGGCACCCGGTCTGTGGATAACTGCTGGTTCAGCGCGCTGCGCAGGAAGTTCGGCAGCTTCTGATTTTGTGCTGGCAAGCTGTAGTCCGGACAGCTTTCAGGGTCGGGCATCACACGAAACTTGGCATTGGCCTCACCGTATTTGTAGGGTGAAACCGAAAAATAGGTCGTCTGGGTCGGGCTGGGTGGGGCAGGGGACAGCGTCGCCAGGGCGATAAACAGATGACGCACCTGCCAGGTGCGCGGGTCCCAGCCTGGAAAAAACGCCATCATTTTTTTGCCGTCTGCCTGAGCAGCGACATTCTGACGATACTCGGCGACATCGCTGACAAAGAAATTCGGATGGCTGAACATCACGAAGTCCTGTTCGCCTCGTGGCTGCTGACTGCTCAGCAGTTGTTTGCCCGGCACCTCGTGCAGTTTGATGGCCATGCCCCGGGCATCGCGGATGCTGTCGAACTGCGGGTAGGCGTTGCCATTGGACAGGCGCATGGTCGCCTTCCAGCTCTTGCCGGGTTCGCTGAACACACCCTGGCGCAGGTCACTGGCCAGATCCGGCAACACCTGGACTTCAGCCTCCACGCAGCCGTGAGCCTTGGCGTGGGCATCGCGCAGATAGCGAGTGCTTTCGCGGTGTTGATCGACGATGCGCACGGCGGTCTGGATGATGTCCTGAGTCATCGCCGCTTCGCCGTCCGGGATCAGTTCCTGCGCCGATACCGGCCCGCGGTGTTGCCAGGCAAACCACGCCGTGGCCAGCGCCCAGCCAAGCAGCCCAAGCCCCAACAGCCAGAGCAGCGTCTTGCCGAGAAACGCGCCCAAGCGCAGCCAGAGAGTCTTCAGCATGGGGAGTTCCTTTTGATCATGGCAATTGCGACTCCAGCGGGCCGCCCAGCACTTTCAGGTACTCCATCAGCGCCCAGCGCTCTTGCGGTTGCAGCAGACGGCCAATTACACCGTTGCCGAGCTTGCCGGAGCGGAATTCATGACCACTGTTGTGGTTGCCGGTAATGCGCGTGTCGAACAGGAAACCATTGGTGAAGGCTTCGGTGCGATAGCCCAGGTGTTTCGGGTCGTACTCGAACGTGCCTTTGTAAAAGGTCGTTGCGCGTTCATCCTGCGGCGAGAGCAGTTGATAAATGCTCGGCACCGAGCCGTTGTGCAGAAACGGCGCGGTCGCCCACACGCCTGCCAACGGGCGAGCCTTATAGGACCGTAGTTCACGTACGCCGATAGGCAGGCCGAAGCCGTCCATTTGCGGTCGTTCGGCCGGGGTGATACCGGCGTCGCGATAAGCGCGGTTTTCAACGAAAGCGGTGACATAGGCCAACCCCTTGGCCACCGACATCTGGCTCAGATCAAGGGGCTCGGTGGGCTTGGGTTCGACGTCCAGTTGCTCCAGCTCCTTCTGGTTCCATTGCAGCGCCGTGAGGTCGAAGCGGTGGTCGGCGATGTTGTTGGCAGCGCCAGGGTCGGTGCCGATGAATTCCACCGCAAGCATTTTCAAGTGCTGCACGTATCGCCCTTCGCCCTGGGTGACCCGGGGTACGTGGCAGCCGGCGCAGTTTTCGCTGAACAGGGCACGACCTTTGGCGGCCAGGGGTTTATCGATTGTCCCCAGCAACGCTTCCGGCCAGGCGGGTGGTTCCAGCCGTTGCAGGGTTTCTTCGATCAAATGCAAATCGCGCACGCGAACGCTGGAGGGGTAACGGTCATCCCCCATCAATGGCTGCCGGTTGTTGTCGAAGAAGTTGAGCGTGGCACCTACGCCCAGGGCTTCACCGATATTGCGCGCCATGGGCTGCTGCGCCGAGCCATTCCATTGCACCCAGTCGAAGGTCCACATGTCCCACAGTTGCGGATAGTCGACAGGGGCGTTGGCCACCCGATAGTTGGCGGGGGAAATCGCATCGCCGAAGCTGGCGTTGGCGATGCGCCCGAAGGCGTCGGTGCGTCCCGGACCTTCTTCGGTCGGGTAGAGCCCGCGATGGGTGTCGTTCCACGCTACTTTCAGGAAGGTATCGAGGGACTTCTTGAACTCTTTGCGCAGTTGTTCGTGCCCCGTCTCATAGTCGGTACCCAGGACCTTGCGTGCGAAATTTTCGAACTTCCACGGGTTGTAGTAAGTCGCGAACAGGCTCGCCACCAGTGCTTGTCCGAAACTGCCACCTTTCAATGTGGGAACACTGGAGGGCAAAACATGCTGCGCCGATCCGCCGTCGATACGCACGGCCTGACCGTTGAAGCGCAGTTCGCCGGTGTGGCAGGCAGCGCAGGTAATATCCAGAAACGTATCCGTGCTGCCGGGATTCTGATGCCGGGCGAAGCCCACCGGCAGCTTGTCGGGGTTGGCCGGTGTGGGTTTCTGGTCGGGGTCGATCAGGAAACCGAAGCGCGCGAGGTATTCGGGGGCGGCGAAGCGCTGTTTTGAGAAGGGCAGTTCGAGAGCGTTGAACCACTCGTAACGCAGACCTTTGACCTGGGTGCCCTGGGGTGTGAAGTAATAGGCCTCGCGGTCGGCGACGCTCCATTGCTCCAGGTAGTGCACCTTCTGCGCGGGCGTCCAGAGCGGTAGTTTCGGATTGACGACGTAGTACAAGACGACGGCCAAGCCTACTAACAACAGGACCACGATCAGAGCCAGCAAGCGGAATAAGAGGCGCAAGATAAACTTCCTTGTCGATTTGTTCTTCCGTTATGCCTGAGCGCCAGGTGCGCGGCAAGTGGCCATTACGCCAGATGTGGTGGGAGGCGGAATTTGCTTGTGTGGGAACCAGATGACAGAAGTTTCATCATCTACACTCCGAAAAGCGTTTAAACACCTGAACTTATCAGAAATCTCCGGCTCTCATGCCGGTAGCCATTGGTCGTGGCCGCCTGATAAGCTCGCGGCTTTACTCGATTGCCCTTTAGGCGCATGAACAAGGAAATAGCATGAAACAGCATCGGTTGGCGGCGGCGGTGGCCCTGGTAAGCCTGGTACTCGCGGGTTGCGACTCGCAGACCAGCGTAGAGCTGAAAACCCCGGCGCAAAAAGCTTCCTACGGGATTGGCCTGAACATGGGCAAGAGCCTGGCTCAGGAAGGCATGGATGACCTGGATTCCAAAGCCGTAGCCCAAGGCATCGAAGATGCCATCGGCAAGAAAGAACAGAAACTCAAGGACGAAGAGTTGGTTGAAGCCTTCGCTGCACTGCAAAAGCGTGCCGAAGAGCGTATGGCCAAGATGAGCGAAGAGTCGGCAGCCGCCGGCAAGAAGTTCCTTGAAGAAAACGCCAAGAAAGCTGGCGTCGTGACGACCGCTTCGGGCTTGCAGTACGAAGTGGAAAAGAAAGCCGATGGCGCTCAGCCAAAGCCGACTGACGTAGTGACCGTTCACTACACCGGCAAGCTGACCAATGGCACCGTTTTCGACAGTTCCGTCGAGCGCGGCAGCCCGATCGATCTGCCGGTCAGCGGCGTGATTCCAGGTTGGGTCGAAGGCCTGCAACTGATGCACGTTGGCGAGAAGTACAAACTGTACATTCCTAGCGAACTGGCTTACGGCGCGCAAAGCCCAAGCCCGGCGATCCCTGCCAACTCGGTACTGGTCTTCGACCTGGAACTGCTGGCAATCAAGGATCCAGCCAAAGAAGACGCTGCCAAGTAATCCGCGTCTGCTTTGAAAACAACGCCCCGTTATGCGGGGCGTTGTTGCATCTGGTGTCCGGCACGGGTACACAAAGCGAACCGATGCTGTAGGCTGGAGTCATAGCCTGTGTAGGGCCGGCGGTATCTGCGTCAGACCGCCAAGTCAATGAATTATTGGGTTTTTTTCGATGAGTAAAAAACGCCCGATCTAAGCTCAGCCCTTGTACAGCGGGGCTTTCAGCCGTGAAAAGCAGCTCTGTTCACAAGGTTATCCACAATTTGTGTGGATAACATTTCCGTGGGAGTCATCATGAAAACACCCTGGAATTTTGCTCGTTTCCTGCCGCTCGCCGGACGTCTGCTCGCACGTGGGCGGTTACCGACCTTGTTGTTTGCGGTGGCCAGTAAAGGTGCCAGTCAGGGCAATCGGCTGGGCAAACTTAAAGACGATCTGCGCCTGCTGCAGGCACTTTGCCTGGCGTACTGGCGCGGTGAGTATCGCGCCATCAGTCCCAAGGCCGTGATATCGGTGGTGGCAGGGCTGATGTACTTTCTCAGCCCGCTGGATGCGATCCCGGATTTCCTTCCCATGTTCGGCATGCTCGATGACATCGCGGTGCTGGGTTGGCTGATGAAAGTTCTCGACGATGAACTCAATGCCTTCCGCGCCTGGCGCAAACGTCAGGCGCCGGAAAAGCTCGCGGTGGTTGAGCGCCTGCCTGATACCCCTGAGCAACTTCAACTTCAGGGGCCGAAAAAACGCTGAGTCAATCAAGTCTCATCCACAGATAGATCCCCCCCGCGACCTTAGCCGCTGTTAGGATTACACTTCTAGGGAAAAGTGCCGACTCGCTAAGTGTTGTTGTCCTACGGGGTAGTCATGGATATTCAGATAATTACACGCGAAGGCGAACCAGAATATGCGGTTCTGCCGTGGGCTCAGTATCAGGCTCTACTGAAAGCAGCAGGCATCAACGAAGCACCGTCGCAGGCGGCCCCGGCGCCGCTGGCGACAACCCAGGACCCGATTCTTCCAGGTCTTGATCAACTACGCGGTTTGCGCGAAGGGAAGGGCATCGCCATCGAGGCGCTCGCCCGCACGGTAGGCATCAGCCCGTCTTATCTGGCCATGATCGAAAGTGGCGAGCGTCAGCCCGACGCTGCGATTCGCCGCAGTCTGGCCTGGGAGTTGACGGTGCCAGGGTGGAGGGATGAATCGTGAGCGTACGCATCAGTCGTCAACATTGGGACGGACTGCTGGGCGAGCTGGATCAGGCGCGCCGTCAGCGTCATCTCCTGACTTATCGGGCGTTGTTGGAGCGTTTGCAGCTTCCCACGCCCGCCATGCAAACCCTGACCGCCGCGCTTGAACATCTGGCGGCGCTGGATGCCAAGGCCGAGCAGCCCTTGCGCAGTTCGCTGGTGATCAGCCAGGGGGCCAGCCGTTTGCCGCGCACCGGTTTCTTTGAGTGTGTCGAGCGTCTCGGGCGATTTTCCGGGCCGTCCGACGGCGTTGCCGCTGCGTCCTGGCATGCCTCGGAAGTGGTGCGGGTGTTCGAATACGAGTACCCCGAATCGGCGGAGGCTTGAGTGTTTTTACGACTCAAGGCGCGGGCCAGTTACTGGCTGGCGCGCAGGCTGTTTCATTGGCAATGGTTTGTGCGTCAACCCCGTGGCTGGAGCTGGCTTGAAGGTCAGTTCGCCCGTATGGCGAACCTGGGCGATGTCGGTGCCCAGAGCTTCTATGGCCACATCCTGACCTTTAGGGGCGTCGGTCTGGGGGCACGTGAAGAGGGTGTCCGCCTGCTGCGTCTGGCGGCGCTGGCCGGTGATGGCAAAGCGGCTTATCAGGTGGGTGTGATCAGCCTCGCCGGGAGCGCGAGCAAGGCGCCGGATCCGGCTGAAGCGGCGCGGTTCTGGGGGATTGCCGCGAAGGCCGGGCATCCTCTGGCGCAGATCAAACTCCAGGAACTGGCTTCACGCAATTCCACGAAGTAACCGATTTTTCTGACAGAGCCAAGTGGCGCAGGAGGAGACTTCTGCGCCATTTTTTATGGGTGAAGAGGTTTTAGCGAAACGCCCTACATCAACATCATCCTTGCCTGACTTCTTTCCCCGCTGATCCCCCGCACAGTCCCTCGCGCCTTACTTCCTGTGCGAGAGATTGTTCATGTTCGACCCGGTTCTTCACTCGGCTTTTTGCCTGTCGGTGGGCTGATGGATCACATCGCCCGGATCGAGCAGGAGCTCGAGCACTTTCCGAACACGCTGGCGCTTTACCGCCAACAGCTCTCGCGCTGGCTCAGCCAGAGCGCTGACCGGCTCAGCCATGTCGCGGACATGCCCTCACTGTTTGGCATGGAGCGGGTGATCAAGTTTGGCAATTCCACCACTGTGGTCAGCAGCGGTGACGACGACTTTATCTCGACGGTTACGCAGTGTTCGAAAGGCGGACCACTGCAGATCGAGAGCAAGTTCGAGTCGGTGTCTGACGTGCCGCTGGGGAAGATTCAGGTCGATGTGATTGCACTGAGCAGCGGCAAATCGACGCCGATCACTCTCGATGAAAACGGCAAGGGGCAGTTCAGTTGCTTATCCGGTGAGTCTTACCGCTTGCGGGTGCAAAACGAGGTTACGCCGGAGCAGCTGGATGAGCTTTTCCGATCCTACGACGGGCTGACGCAGGCGCTGGAAACCTGGCTGCGCAGCGAGTGGAGTGCCTTCAAACCGCAGTGGTCGCAGTCGACTTTGCTGACCGTGGGCAACGGGATGTTGGCCGGTAGTTGGGCGGCCATCGAGGGGGTGTGGGACGGCATCCAGCTGCTGTCGGACATTTTGCAGGATCCTGGCCAGTTTGCTGATCGACTCGGCCACGGTGTCGAGCAACTGAAGAAACTGGCGCAAGACACGCCGCAAGCGATGGCAAACCTGCAACTGCTGGCCAGTGACGAGGCAGTGCTGTGTCTGCTGTTGCGTGCTGCCAGCCTCTGGCTGGAAATGCTGCCACCCAGCGTGATCGCCGGTGAAATCGCCAAGGCCGTGTCGACGCGGATGGTGGAGTTGCTGATCGACATCCTGATCGCCATCGTCCTGACCTGCGCTACGGCTGGGGGCGGGATTGCCTACCTGAAAATGCGTCTGGCCCGACGCGGCGCGCAATTGATCAACGCGGTAATGCGGCTCGTCGAGGCGCTGTTCTCGATCCTCAATACCTTCATGGGTTTTGTGGAGCACTACAAAAAAATCGCCGCCCGGGGTGTCACAGCGGGGCTGAAAAAAGGCCGGATGCAGCTGCGCTGGAAGGCGCGCAACAACACTAGGGTAAAAAAAGACGAAGCCCACGACGATGCTTCGAAACAAGCGAAAAACCCCAACGGCGACAGCGCCGATACCGCCGCCCACACCG